>CAIWTC010000408.1 GCA_903915485.1 uncultured Ignavibacteriales bacterium
CCGTTATCATTCACGCCCCAGTGGAGTTTTCCCGCTTTTGCTTTTGTTATGATAATTTTAAGCGTATCGTTTTTAATAGGCGCAGTCGGGGTCCAAGAAATCTGCGATGAACCTGTTCCGCCACCACCGCCGCTTCCGGAGTTCTGACCAATCCAGCAATGCTGAATAGGTGACTTTGCAACATTACTTCCGTTATCCACTGCTTCAACATAGTAATCAATTAAACGGTTTTTTAATCCGGTTATCTGTGCAGTAAATTCCTTTGCCTTAAAAAGAGGAACCGGGTCTGTTGTTGATGCTCTGTCAGCGCCTGTCATTGTTATTGACTGCCATGCTGAAACTGAACTTCCACCTGCATAAGTATAGTTTTCACTTGTCATGGTTGAACCGGTAGTGTCGGCACTTGTTCTGTATTTTAGCGTAACAGATGCTAATCCACTTTTATCAAAAACAGTTGTCCACACGGATACATCAGTTCCCTGATTGATACCCCATTCAGTTCCGCCCGGATTATAAGGGTCTCTCTGCGGTAAAAATATTGTCGGAGGTGTTTTGTCTGTTCCGCTAACTAATTGAGAATACTGCACTGACTGATTCGCCGCACGGGTAGGATGCGAATCCCACTTACCATTTTCAGCACCGTCCCAATACCAATAACAACTTGTCTCACCGACCAGTAAATACTTCCATGCATTTTTTGTATTTGCATTTGCCGGGTCAATCTGTTCTGCCGTTTGAGCCATATTCTTAGCGGCCGTAATGACACTCCAACTGTTACGGTCAGGACTGTACCCTGTTGTTGCATTCGGGTCGCCGAGCCACTTTTTAAATTCAGCATCTCCGTTATCTGCACCTGCCCATGAACCGTCTTCGACATGAATTACATTGTCCGGGTCAGGAGGATACATCTGAAGATAATCCTGAATTGTTGAACATACGAAACGCGAAGGATTAGCCTTCAGCCAACTTACGAATGAATCAAAATTACTTCCATAATATCCCGAACTGCCTCCACCGTAATTATCACCGTCATGATGAAGCACGATAAGCAAAGGATGTGAGGGGTCTGTATTGCTGCTTTCCAATTGACTCATTACTGATTCATACTGAAGTGCGCCAAAACCGCCGCGGCCATCTTCGTTACCCATGTATCTGTCAGCAGGTACTGCAACCATTTTTTTAGATGCGCCTGTATTAGGGTCAATGTATTCAACATAATGAGGTTGTCTTCCCCACTTACCTGAATTTTTTGTAGGAGCCCAAATGTTATTTAATGCAACCCAATCAGCAGGGTCAGGATTCAATTGGTCGGCCTTATTAGGCTCAACCAAGTTACCGCTTGTGCTGTATGGATAGCCTTTACAAGCGCGGTCAAAATGTGCGTTATCAACAAGAATCCACTCAATGCCTTCGCCTGTAACTCCGGGAATCATTCTTTGACTGAATGCGTTTTCAGGAGGGAACATTCCTTTTGAATAAGCAACACCGGGGAAGTTCGTAGCCATTGCTGCTTTATGATATTGAATTTGTTTTGCTATATCTATTGAATCAAGCAGACCCATCAAAGGATGGAAATAGCCGAAACCGACCATATCTATACGGGGGTTACCCAATGAGGTCTTCTGTGCGCGGATAGTATTCCAACTTGATTTCCAGTTTGAGAAATTACCATTCCCGCCGGCTTCAAGATTGTTCAGGTTTTCCATTAGTGAACCGGAAAAACTAACTTGTGCCCCCAGATGACCAAGTCCGGCAGCAATGCCTTTTTGAACAGCATCTTTTGGCCATGAAGTATATGGTCCTATGCGCTGATTGTGAACATCTGCCACGCTGAAAGACCATCGACTATTTGCATCAGTTTGTATGATGCTTTCATACGGCCAGTAAATAGGCTGATGCATATGCCATTGAAATGCTATGTAGATTGGCGGATTAGCAGTTGTTTTTTTTACGGGCTCAGGAGATTGAGAAAACCCGATTGAAATTAAAACAGTGAACACGAGTAAAAGTGTTCTTCTCATTTGTACCTCCGAATTTAAAAATATCTCATCCTTGCAGAAGAGTGTTAAGTTAGAATAAAATATACTAATAATATTCAAAAACAGTAATGCTATGCTGCAGTATCTGCACTTCCCAAACAATATTTTTGAAATAGTAAACGGTAACTTTTCGAATTTTTTTATTGCCAAATACAATCATTATGTAATTTCCTTTAAGTGCCCTAAAGATTTTGCGTATTAGGGTTTAATCCACGAAGCGCTATGGATTACTAAAGCAACAGTAAATGCTTATTGTGTTCTTTGTGCCCTCCCTTTGTGTTCCTTGTGCTTAAGTGTCCTACAAATTTAACTCGCCCGCTGGCAGGCTGAGCACAAGGTTCACAGGGCATTGGGGAATGATTTCGCATCTGCTGTTCAATTATAATATTCCATTATTAAATATTTTTCCCTAACTTTGCTGATAACATTTTATTTAACACAACTAAAATATAATCTATGCAGCCGGGAACATATATAAGAGATTTCAGAATACTCTCTAAAATTGGAGAGGGAGGAATGGGAAGCGTTTTCCTTGCCGAAGATGAAATGCTTGGCAGACAAGTTGCCCTCAAAACACTTAACAGACAATTCACAGTTGACCCGCAGCTTATTGAAAGATTCAGAACCGAAGCCCGCGCCCAGGCAGGAATAACTCACGCCAATATAGTTACACTTCATTCCTTTTTTAAAGAGCAGGATGACTATGTAATGGTGCTTGAGTTCGCACGCGGCAAAACACTCAGACAACTGCTGACTGAAAAGAAAATCTTCACCGAAGATGAAGTATCCCCCATCCTTCTACAGCTGCTCGACGGATTGGGTTATGCACACTCAATGGGAGTAGTGCATAGAGATATTAAGCCAAGCAATATTATTATTGATGAAGTCGGCAACTTAAAAATCCTTGATTTCGGAATCGCAAAA
>CAIWTC010000409.1 GCA_903915485.1 uncultured Ignavibacteriales bacterium
ATTAAATCAAGTTTCTCAAACAACCACTCAGCAATCTGCACTGGTTGCGAGAAAAAATTCGCCACTACCAAAATCGATAGAGCAACAGGCTACTGTTCCAAATGCCTTGAAGCCGCAAAAATGATTCAATCTAAAAACAATACCAAGAGCGAATAAACAACTATTCATCTGGTAACTTTACCACCCCATCAAATACCATATATTTTGAATTAACATATAAACTCCCTAACTTCGCTTAAACAAATTTTCAAACATATATGCCGGAGAACATATGCCCTCGAAATACCAAGACTTAGAAAAAACAAAGCAAACAAATCTTATTACCAGTAAGTCCCCATACTTCTATGATGCTGTCGGAGGCAAGTACTTCATGAAAAAAAAGAGAGACTTTGTACTAATAGATGGTATTAAAAACATATTTGCCCCGATTCAAAAAGAAGTATTGGACTACTTCGAAAAAAACAAAATCTCCTGGTGGGGCGGGACACAACCGACAGGTCATGTGCTTTCCTCTCAAATCGCATGCCTAAACCACCTCTACGCAATTAGATACGACAAACAGGCAGTTCTCACAATTCTAAATAATATATCAAATAATTTTAAAGATGTTCTTCAAATTGATACCGATAATCCCTATAAAGCATTTATACAGTTTGAAGCAATCAGCAAAGATCCGCACTTAAACGAAGATACTCACACTCGTGGTACTCAATGCACATCAATAGATGCCTTGATATACGCTGTTCATAGTGACGGCAGCAAATGGCTCATCCCCATTGAATGGAAATATACTGAGCATTACGCAAATCAAAACAAAGCAACCGAAGGATTCAAAAAGGACCCCAACAACTACAGAGGCAAAGAAAGGTTAGACAGATACGAATCACTAATACAAGCATCAGCCCAGTTGAAACCAGACAGTAATCATGGTTACTACTTCGAACCGTTCTACCAGCTAATGCGCCAAACACTCTGGGCAGAACAGATGATCAAGCACAGCAGTACAGAAACACTTCAGGCATCAAACTACCTCCATGTTCATGTAATCCCTGAAGACAACGAAGCCCTCTTAAAGAAAAGTGGAAAACCCTATAAATGCAGCGGCCAAGACATGAAAACCACCTGGAAAAGTCATTTAAGAACCACTGACAAGTACCAAATCATCACCCCGCAGAAACTTATGTCAGGCATCGATTCAAACAAATATAAAGACCTGTTAGATTATTTAGCAACAAGGTATTGGTAAATCACTAAACTAATCAATTCACTATAACTTAACTTAAAGGGATTCCAAAATGGAAAATGAACCTGAAGAACTAGTATGCTCTATTTGTAACGCAACGGTCCTGAAAGATACCGAAGTCTGTGAGTCATGCGGCTCTGACTTGGTTGAATTTGAAACATCTTCACCTGCCGCCAATAAATATTCGAAACTTAAAATAATTTCTAATTCATTTAGAATACTCGGATTTGTTTATGGTGCTTTGACATTAATAGGAGTTGTCCTCATTATCTCAAAATGGTCTTCTTCCTACAATTTATCTGGCGAATCAACTTCTGAAATAAACATCAGCAATCTTATAGCAGGAGTTGGGACTCCTTTAGTTATAGGAGCTGTTATAATAACAATTCTTTTTGCTCTTTCAGAAGGAATAAATATTTTAATTGATATGGAGAGCAACTCCAGAGTACGAAACAGAATCTTGCAAAAATTATTGAATATAAAAAAACAGCAGAGTTAACACTAGATTTGCACTCCAAATCAGAGTGTTATGATTTAATTCAATTTACTTATTTTGCTCGTATACCGGAGAAATACTTTATAATAATTTTAGGACACATAAATAATACTTAACTA
>CAIWTC010000410.1 GCA_903915485.1 uncultured Ignavibacteriales bacterium
TGTTCAAGGCAATTTATCACTGAATAATGCAGACGGAATATTAACTTATTCCAGTGCTACTGCTACAAGTGTTTCGATTACATTAAATGGTACCTCTGACCAATCAATATCTGTCGCAAGCGCTGTAAATTTCCCAAAAGGAATACCGATTACAATTAATAAGGCTTCCGGAGGTGTAAACCTAAGTTCAGATTTATCTTTGATAAGCCCTCTCACACTTACCAGCGGTTTGCTTAAACTTGGTAATTATAACTTGACACTCGGAACAGCAGCCACAATTTCGGGTACACCTTCTGCGACAAATATGATAGTAACCAATGGAACAGGTCAACTTAGAAAAACTGTTACAGCCAATGGTTCATTTGTATTCCCGTTAGGAGATGCAACCGGAACTGCCGAGTATTCACCTGTAACACTTGCATATACTGCATCAGGATATTCTTCTGCTTATGTTGCTGCTAAAGTTATCAATGCTAAACATGGAAGCAATACTGCAAGCAGTGACTTCCTGAACAGATACTGGTCGTTATCATCATCAGGTTTAACAGGCGGAAGTTATACTGTTACCGGAACATATAAGACTGCAGATGTCGACGGTACTGAGGCTAACTTATATACCGTTAAGTATGACGGAAGCACATGGACTCAATTAACTGCGGTTAATTCAGTTGCCCACACTATCAGTTCTTCCGGACTTTCATCGTTAGGTGATTTTACGGGTGCAGGCACAGGATTGTTCTCTGGTACAGTAACCATCACTTTAATCCCTGAAGGATATTACAGATCTGATGTTGATCCTCTCCCTGTAAGCGATGTATTTACTGCTACATTAGCTAGTGCGACAGGTCCTGACTATGCAGATGTGGAAACAGTTAATGTTACTATCGATGCAAATACATATACAGGAACTGCAACATTTGCAACTGCAGCCACAGGCAGTTATTATCTTTATGTAAAAGGAATAGCCCTCATGGCAACATGGAGTGCTTCTCCAATATCTTTTGTAAAAGGTAGTAATGTAGATTACGATTTCACAACCGGTGTCGACAAAGCATACGCAATTCCGGGGTTCCCGTTTGATCCAATGATTCTTCAGGGAACAAAATGGACAATATACTGCGGTGATGTTGACCAGGATGAGCTCATCGGAAATGTTGACTTAACAATGATTGATAACGATGCGTTTGTTACGCTTGAAGTTCACGGCGCAACAGACCTTGACGGTGATGCATTGGTAGGAAATGTGGATTTAACAATCTGCGACAACCACGCATTTTGGGTAGTTGAATCACAGACACCTCGCAAAGTAGGCGGTATGGCAAGTAAATATTTACATAAACCTGTCTTGACACGTAAAATTAATGAACAGAAATAATCTGTTCTCAAAATAAATTCAGGCCGGCTAATTATGGTGCCGGCCTATATATATAACTATAACAATTTAAGTTTATTAAATCACAACAAAATAAAAACTAATTCATGGAAAGTATGTATATGAAAAAAATGTTATTAACTAGTCTTTTGTTAGGACTAATAATAATCGTAAACACACAGTCTGTTTTTGCAACTGCAAGCGGCAGAACTGGCGCAACCCGGCTAAATGGTTCGGGGTGTACTTGTCACTCGGGGTCCACAAGTAGTGGAGTTACATGGGTGATTGCAGGTCCGTCGGTTCTTCAAGCAGGTGCAACAGGAACTTATACCGCAAAAATCACATCGACTTCAGCTTTATCGGGTGTAGGCGTTGATATTGCGGCGTCAGCGGGTACCTTACTAAATGCTGATGCTAACCTAAAAGTATCAGGTGGTGAATTGACGCATCCAAGCGCCAAGTCAGGAACCGGCACTTATACTTTTAATTTTAAGTATACTGCTCCGGCAACTACCGGACCTCAAACGCTTTATGCAACAGGATGCCGTTCATACGGCGGGGGATGGAATAATGCACCTGATTTCCCAGTTACTGTAACTCCCGCATCAACAGTTCCTGAAATAACTTTATCAGCAACAGCAATTGCTTTCGGTAATGTTGTTCAAAACACAACTGCGCAGAAACTGTTGACAATCACCAATTCAGGCGGTGCCAATTTAGTAATCTCCAGCATTGAGTCATCAAATGCTGTGTTTTTTGTAGCTCCGGTTTCTAATCTTTCAATTGCTCCAGGATTATCGAGCACTATTACAATCAACTATAATCCGGTTGATTTAACAGCGGCTTCAGGTAACTTGACAATTAATCATAATGCTACAAGCACAGCCTCTCCTTCGGTAATTGCTATTACCGGTATGGGAGTTATTCCTTCACCTTATGCAACCTTGTTATGGGAAGAGAACTTTGACTATCCGCTTGCAGATACAGTCAATGGAAAATATAACGGATGGGCATCATTCAGCGGCACAGGTCAATGGGCTTCAAGAATTGTCAGCGGCCTAAGCTATTCCGGCTACCCTAATTCGGCCGTTGGAAACGCAATTGATATTAAGAACACCGGTGAAGATATTGCTAAAAAAGTTGTAACTCCCGGTGATTCAATCATAACCGGTTCCGGCTATGTTTCATTCCTTGTTCGTGTAGACACAGCCAACACAGGTGACTATTTCTTATTCTTAGGTCAGTATGCACTTACAAGTACATCAGCTCAGCGCAGCAGAATTTATGTAAAAGCAGGTGTTGCACCTAACACGATAGCTTTCGGTGTTTTCAAAGGAAGCAGCACAACTCTTACCGCTCCTGTTTATACAAGTGAATCATATTCACTCGGAACAACTTATCATATCGTTATGAAATATAACATTGTTACCGGCACAACCAATGATTTTTGTAATCTATGGGTAAACCCTTCATTAGATGGTACTGAACCTACGCCTACTATCACAGACAATTCAGACGCAACAGTTTCTGATTTGACAAGTATCGGCTCCCTCTGCCTGAGACAGGGAACAGTAACCGCCAGACAAAGCGTTATCGTTGACGGTATCCGTCTTGCAAAAGATTGGAACAGTGCTATCGGTATTGTTACGGCCGTAAAGGATGCAAAGAATTCTAAAGCAGATGGTTTTGAACTTTCACAGAACTATCCTAATCCTTTCAATCCAAGCACAATGATTAGCTATAACTTGGCTAAAGAAGGATTTGTCTCCTTGAAGGTTTATGATGTTTTAGGAAATGAAGTAAACACCTTGGTCAGCAAACAACAGACTGCAGGTCAATACAATGTGAAATTTGACGCAAGCAGACTAAACTCCGGCGTTTATTTCTATACTTTGACTTCAGGAAATTCAAGCTTGACGAAGAAATTGATGTTGATGAAATAGTCTGAACTATGATTCGCATGATTTGTGTGATTAATGTGATTATTTAGCGCACATTTCTAGAATCTCCATTATTAAATAAATATGGAAAATCACCTATGATTCGCATGATTCTTGTGATTTGTGTGATTATTGAGCGCGCACACTTCTAGAATCACCGTAAACATATAAATCACGGAAATCACAGTTCAGACAATTTAAATAAAGTGCATTAGCGTGTATTTATTATACTGTGCCAAAACTTAGTTTTGGCACTATTTATTTTGGCTAAAACCTATGTCCTAGCTAATGAATATCTTACGAATTAATGAACTCTATTTCTTCCAATCCTAATTAAGTTTTATTATTTTAGGAATAAGTAAAATATAATTTATCAATTTCAGGTATAGTATATAATTGAATCCTCAGCAAGTGAATATTGAAACGGACCCAAGTTTGGGAGTTGGGCGAAAATCTGCTTCAGAGATATTTGAGATGCTCTTAAATTCTCGCTGGGTATATATAATGCTCATCATTCCTGCTGTTCTGTTGTATTCCCGCACGCTTGGATATGGGTTTGTAAATTTTGATGACAACTTAGTCATTCTAAATAGGGAAAGTTCGGGGAGTTACTTTCAAGATATCCTGTCAGCATTTAATTCTGTTTACCTTTCTTTTTATTACCGTCCGTTAATTTCAGTTTCAATAATTACAGATTGTCTTTTGGGAGGTAATGCACCTTGGATTTATCATTTTACAAATTTGTGTATTCATCTGTGTGTTGTTGGACTTTTATTTTACACTCTTTCAAATCTTAAATTCACAAAACATACTGCGTTTATTGTAAGTATAATTTTCTCAATTCATCCGCTAACGGTGCAGGCAGAGTCATGGATATTAGGGCGTAATGATTTGATGGTGGCACTATTTGTTTTGCTGTCATTTAATTTATTCATCAAGTTATTAGAAAATGGAAAACTATTGACATTGCTTTTCCACTTGATAACTTTATTATTTGCACTGCTATCAAAAGAGAACGCTATCGGGATAGTTGTTGTTGCGCTTATTTATTTCCGGTATGAAAAAAAACTTCCGCTTAAATCTGTAAAATCAATTCAGATTTATACGGGATGGTTCATTGTTCTTGCCTCGTGGGTAATTATTCGCACGGTTGTGTTAGGTGCCGCTATAAAAAGTGAAAACCCTTTAACGGCATTTATATTTAATTTACCCCTTCTGCTTAATGTTCCCGCAAAAATTATTTTTCCGGTACAACTTTCTCCTTATGGCGTTTATAATTTATTCTTATCAATGATGGGACTGGCATGTATCATCGCCGGACTATTAGTCATGTATATTAAAAAACTAAAACTAATTCCGGTGGTAATTGTTGGTGCGCTTTGGTTTCTGGTTTTTTTAGTACCGTCTATGTTTTTTAGAATTGATGCTTACCAACATAAGTTTGATTACCTTGAATGCAGAACTTATCTTCCACTAATTGGTTTCTCCATACTCTTATCTGCGGCAATAGAAAGGAGTAAACTAATTGAAAATAATAAATTAATCCTTGGGTCAATATTTATTTCAGCGGTAATTATTTATTCCGGCCTTTCCAACTCATATATACCTATTTACAGTAATCCTATAACACATTGGGGAGCGGTAACTGATAAATTCCCGGAGAGAGCAGATGGTTATGGGCAGATTGCGTGGACAAAATTTATGGAAGGGGATTATAAAACATCCATCCAATATTATCAAAAAGCAATTGCTCTTTTCCATGACAATGCCGACTATCATTTGAATTTAAGTCTGGCTTACCACCAACTCGGATATGAGGACGAGGCAGTGAAATCAATAATGCAGAATATTAAGTTGAAACCCCGTAATCCTGCAAGTTATATTAACTTGGGAGTAATAGCCTTTGCTCGTAACGATACCGCTATGGCAATTAACTATTGGAGAACTGCATTGGCTTTTGATTCAACACAATTGCCGGCAATGACTTCATTAGCTGAGTCGTACTGTGATAAGAACAATTTGGACTCCGCATTGTATTACGCAAATAAAATAATCTCCCGGGGCGGGACAGTAAGTGAAGCAGTGATTGAAAAGATTGCAGAATTGAAGAATGAAAGAAAAATATTACAGGTCCATGATGAAAAAAAAGAATTATAAAAAAGCAGAAGTATCTATCCCAGTCGAGGATAGGGGCTTTCAATTGCCTAAAATAAATTTCGATTCAAGCTGGTTCT
This sequence comes from uncultured Ignavibacteriales bacterium, assembly GCA_903915485.1. Taxonomy (GTDB): domain Bacteria; phylum Bacteroidota; class Ignavibacteria; order Ignavibacteriales; family Ignavibacteriaceae; genus CAIYTF01. The sequence continues at coordinate 5,547 of CAIWTC010000410.1, forward strand.
ATATTTTGCTGATAGTTGCTGCAGGAACACTTCTGTACTTTAAGGCTTTTAGTTACAACTTTGTTGATTATGATGAAGGGTTGATGATTCAAAGAATTAACTCACCTGAGGCACTGCTGACAAAAGCGGTTAATTCCTTTAAGATGCCTTACCTTGAAACATATTATCGCCCGGTTATAAATATATCATTGATGATTGACTATGCTGCGGGACAGATGCGGCCGCTGATTTATCATGTTACAAATGTCGTCACTCATCTGATTAATGCATCACTGTTATTTCTTATACTGATAGAATTCAATGCCTCACGAAAAAGCAGTTTTCTGCTAAGCCTATTCTTTATGGTTCACCCACTTTGCACGCAGGCGGTGGTTTGGATGCCTGGCAGGAACGATTCCATTCTTGCGCTTTTTACTTTGTCGGGAACTTTGATGTTTTTGAAATATTTAAAAAGCTTAAATATTAAATATTTTATGCTTTATATAGTATTTTTTAGCATGAGTTTGCTAAGTAAAGAGACTGCCTTAATAATACCTTTTATACTATCAATTTACATTTGGCTGAAGAGGGAAGAACTGAATGCAAAAAAGACATTTATTCTCTTTCTTCCGGTTTGGATAGTTTTGAGCATCGGCTACCTTTTCGCCAGAAATGCCGTACTATCGTCGATGCACAAAGATCAATTTTCGCTAACTTGGGACTCTTTCCTTACAAATTTGGCATCAATACCGGAAATTATCGGGAAAATTGTGCTGCCGCTAAAGTTTTCACCTTATATACTTGTCAGTACGGAAATGACACTGTTCGGGTACTTAATTATTTTTTCTGTAATTAGTTGTTTAATTTATTTCAGAAAGAAAGTCACCCGGAATATAATTTTCGGAATTCTGTGGATTTTTCTTTTCATTTTGCCATTTTTACTTATTCCAAACTATAAGACACCTAATCACAATAGTTACATCGAGAGCCGTTTTTATATTCCGCTTATAGGGTTGACATTTCTGTTAATACATTTTGCTGAGTTACTAAGTTCGAAGCACAAAGCTTGGGCAAAAATAATATTACTATTTTTAATCTTAATCCCGGCGATTATTTCTTTTAATTATTCGACAGTGTTTTCAAATCCAATGAACCATTGGTCGTATGCTTCTGCGAAGAATTCGTCGGATGGATATACCAAGTGGAAGTTAGGGCAGGACTATTTGAAGACTTACAGAGATGTTAACTCGGCAGAAAGGGAATACTTGACGGCAGTGAATTGTGAACCTGACAATGCAGTTTATCATAGCGAACTTGGGATAGCTTATGGCTTAAATCGTAAAATAGATTTAGCAGAGAAAGAATTGCTTAGAGCAATTGAGTTGAACGATAAAATGTATGATGCCTATGCCAGTTTAGGGTTTTTATATTTCCAGACGGAAGATTATGATAAAGCAGAAAAATATTGGCTTCTGTCAATTCAGAAAAATGAGAATTTTCTGGAACCATATATAAACCTCATTGATTTATATATAACTCAGACTAGGGATGAAGAGGCTAAGAATTTGGGGGCAGTTCTTAATTCAAAAGGCCAAAAAATGGATTTTGAGCAAAGGAAGACATATCTAAAAAATAACAGATAGAAAACACTATTATTTAAAGGAAATCGAAAAATAATTGCAAAAATATTAAATAAAATGACTCAGATACCCAATCTCACGATAATTACATAAGGCCTTATATAATAAGAGCTTATAGTCTACTCGCCTATGTTAATTAACCTGCCCTTAACCGTGTTTAACTGTGTTTAACTTTACTTTGAGTATATAGTGTTTTATTTTAGCTTTGTGAAATACCATTTTTAAGAAATTATTGAGAAATCCGCAAAATAATTTGGTTTTTATTTTACGGACAAATGGTTACTTGGCTTGGGCAAGTTTAGGTAACAATTTAATTATATATTTATAAGGAAAACAATATGAAGCGTATTTTTACGGTTTTTATATTTTTGATGTTAGGTTGTCAAGTTTACGGTCAGGTTGCTGCTTCGGCTACTTGGGCCTTGACTTCGAATGGAGCGCCAGCGATTGTGGGTAGCGTAGCAGGAGGCACAATTACTCCATCTACTAGCACTAACTTTTCAGGTTATCCTGATTATGCTTTTCAATCTGGAGGGTTGGCAGTCAGCGATGGCGCCTCACTAGGGGCTTGGTTAAACGATGGAACAAGTCCAACTACTAACAGCACTTTCTCCGGTATTATTAGCAATACTCATCCATATTATGTTGAGTTTAATATTGCCCCATCAGGCGGTGCTAATTTAAGCGTTACGAGTATTTCAATTCCTCTTGCTATCACCGTGAATTTTGCTACGATTTACTATGCTGTCGCATGGTCTACTGATAATTTCGCGACAATTAATTTTTTGGGAGGAACAACCAGCGCAGGTTTATCTTTAGCAACTGGTAATAGAACTGCTACCGTTTCTTATTCTACCCCAATTACGGTTAACAATGGAACAACCTTAAAGGTAAGAGTTATAGCTTGGAGAAAAGGAAGTACTACTACAAATACTCCATTTGTTATAGGAAATACGGTCATTTCCGGAACTACAACTTCGACATCAGCACCATCTACTCAGCCGACATTCAGTGCATTCTCGAACATTGGGACTACCACATTAACTTCGACATGGAGTGCCGGTAATGGTGTTGGTCGGGTAGTATATATGAACTCCTCGAATTCATTTACTGACCCCACAGACGGAACTACACCTACTGCAAGTACTGCCTGGGCAAATGCCGGACAGCAATGTATATATAATGGTACCGGAACAACTGTAAACATTACGGGTTTATCTGCCGGGACTACATACTATTTCCGCGCATATGAATTTAACGGAAGTGGTGCAAGCACATTATTCCAAAAAACTGCACCTGCTAGCACGAGTCAAGCAACCACAATTGTACCCGTTACTCAATCCTCTTCTATTGGCTTTTCTCCTGTAGGAACTACAAGTTTTACAATTAATTGGACTTCAGGCAGTGGAGCAGGTCGAATTGTTAGACTAAATACGACGAATTCATTTACTAATCCATCAAATGGAACGTCTTACAGCGGTTCTGCAGCATACGTATCCGGTGAGCAGACTGTGTATAATGGATCCGGTAATTCGATTGCTATCACCGGATTAAGCCAAGGCATTACATATTATGTTGAAATATTTGAGTACAATGGTACCGGGACAGGTATCACGTATAACACAACAAGTCCGGCAGCTGGAAGCCAAGCGACATCCGTGAACCCGCCTGCAGCACAACCAACGTTTAGCGGATTTACTAATATTAGTACTACCACTTTAACGGTAAACTGGTCTATCGGTGATGGAGCTGGTCGTGTGGTTTATATTTCTAACGGAAGTTCATTCACTGACCCCTCCAATGGAACCAGTCCATCTGCAAGTGCGGCCTACTCAGGTTCTGGACAGCAGTGTATCCTAAACGGAACCGGAACAACGGTAAATGTTACAGGACTCACTGCAGGAACAACTTATTATTTTCATGCATATGAGTATAATGGCAGCGGAGCTACTATTACATACTTGCTTACTGCTCCCGCAAGCACGAGTCAGGCAACAACTATAGTTCCCGTAACACAGTCCTCAGCAATTAATTTTTCACCTGTTGCACCTACATCGATGACAATTAATTGGACTAGCGGATCAGGAGCTAATAGAATTGTAAGAGTTAATTCATCAAACTCATTTGTTCCTCCTGTGGATGGAACATCTTACACCGCAAATGCTGCGTATACTTCGGGTGAAAGAACAGTATATAATGGTTCAGGAAATTCTGTTGCAATTACGGGATTAAGTCAAGGAACGACTTACTATGTCGAAATCTTTGAATACAATGGAACCGGAACCGGTATTGTTTATAATACGACGAGCCCTGCCGCAGGTAATCAGACAACAACTGTTAATCCGCCATCTACTCAACCTACTTTTACAGCCTTTACCAACTTAGGTACAGCATCACTTACAACCAACTGGACGGTAGGTAACGGAGCAGGTCGAGCTATTTATATCAGTGATGGAGCTACATTTACAGACCCTTCAACGGGAGTAAGTCCAACCGCTAACACAGTTTATTCAGGGACAGGACAGCAGTGTATATATCTTGGAACCGGAACAAACACAGTCGGTGTAACTGGATTAACAGCCGGAACAACATATTATTTTCATGGTTATGAATATAACGGCGGCGGCGCAACTATAACATATTTGACAACTACTCCTGCCAGTACGAGCACTGCTACAGTAACTGTTCCTACTACCCAATCGTCGGCGATTAATTTTACAACTATCAGTGCCGCAGGTATGACAATTAATTGGACAAGTGGTAATGGTGCTAATCGAATTGTTAGGGTGAATACAACAAATTCATTTAGTTCGCCGGTAGATGGAACAAGTTATTCTGCCAATTCAGTATATACTTCGGGTGAAAAAACAGTTTATAACGGAACCGGAGCTACAGTCTCAATAACAGGATTGTCCCCTGCGACAACATATTATGTTGAAATTTATGAATATAGTGGTACTGGAACCGGAATAGTCTATCTTACCACAAGCCCTGCTTCGGGTAGTCAGATTACTTCAGACGCTTCTGTTTCAACAGATTATTTTAGGTCTGCTGTAACGGGAAACTGGTCGGCGACAGCTACTTGGCAAAGTTCACACGATAGTACTACTTGGAATGCAGCAACTTTAGTCCCAACAAATGCTGCAAAGTCAATTACTATTGTGAGCGGTCACACAATTACTGTTGATGTAGCCGAAACTGCTGTTAACTTAATTATAGACGGAACTGTAACTGCTACAGTAGCTCCCACACTTACCGCAGGTTATAATTTGGTTAGAAATGGCGGCAAATATACTTATGTATATGCTTCTGGAGTAGCGATTCCGCTATTTACATGGCAGACCGGGTCTACGTGTGAATTAACTGGCGCCTTTACAGCAGCTCCCACAAATTCAAATCAATCATTTTACAATGTAACTATTAATGGTGGTGGAACAACTCCTAACCTTAGTGGTGGAATGACAACCGTTAATGGTACTTTGAGTGTGAAAAGTACTGGCGGCGGAACTAACGGACTTAGATTATTTACTAGGGGTACTTCCGGTACTTTGACTTGCGGAGCATTAGATATTTCAGCAGGTAAGTTGGAAATAATTGGAGGTGGAACAGCAAGTGCCACAACTGGAACATTGACTGTCCTTGGTGATGTGAATATTTCGGGGGGGACACTTAGCTTTGGTAATAATAATAACGCCTCTGCAATTTCTGTGCTTAATGTAGGCGGAAACTTTAGTATGAGTGGTACCGCATATATTACTGATAGTAATACTACCTCGGCAAGGTTAAATTTTACTAAAACCGGAACTCAAACATTTTCTAAAACTGGCGGCTTTATATGGGCGACTACTAATGGTATCAAAATTACTGTAAATAGTGGCTCAACTTTAGATATGGGCACGAGCATACTGAATAATAGTGTTCTTACCAATACGGCATTTACACTCAGTTCAGGCGCTGGTTTAATTATCGGCGATGCTAATGGTATCTCAACCTCGGGGGCAACCGGTAATATCCAGGTAACCGGGACAAGGAGTTTCAGCACAGGAGCAGATTATACCTATGCTGGTTCATCTGCCCAGGTTACCGGCAACGGTATCATGAACGGCGTAAATAATTTAACTATAAATAACAGCGCAGGAGTTACATTAACCGGTTCAGTCAGTTATCCTGTTAATGGTACATTGACTGTTACAAGCGGTGATTTAAGTACCGGAACAAGCTATGTTACACTCGGTTCAACCGCAACACTTACTGAAACAGGTTCAAACATTGTTTATGGCGACATAAGAACAACTCGTACTGTCGCACAAAGTACAAATAATACTTTTGGAGGAATCGGTGCTGAAATTAATGCATCCGGTGCTGCGCCTGGTTCAACAGTTCTAAGACGAGTTACCGGTACAACTGCAATTAGGTCCGGAAACAGCAACTCCTCAATAAAAAGATACTATGTCATTACACCGACTACTAATTCGGGTTTGAATGCAACTCTTGTGTTCCACTACAACGATAGGGCAGATGAGTTAAACGGTCTTTCTGAAAGTGACTTATTGCTTTGGAAGAGTGCAGATGGAAGCACTGATACTTGGTCTATTGGCGGCTTTGGAACTGCAGATGCGAATGCAAATACTGTTACAATTTCCGGACTTTCAGATTTCTCGGTTTGGACTCTTGGCAGTGGTGCATCTCCGCTTCCGGTTGAACTTACTTCATTCACTGCAAATGTTTCAGGAAAGAATGTTATTCTTAAATGGGCAACTGCAACTGAAGTTAACAACTCTTACTTCACTGTTGAAAGAACAAAACAATCAGTTCTGAAAAACTGGAAAGAGGTTGCCCGCGTCAATGGTGCAGGTAACTCAAATTCACCAAAGAATTATTCTTTCACTGATATGGTATCTGAATCAGGAGATTACACTTATCGTTTAGTTCAGCATGATAATGATGGGACAAAACAGATTATGATGGAAACCAGCGCTAAGGTGTCAATTCCTTTAGAATTTACACTAGAGCAGAATTATCCTAATCCATTTAATCCATCGACAGATATTCACTACTCAGTTCCTGAAGATACGAGAGTTAATATCTCAGTATTTGCAGTCACAGGTCAGTTAATAAAAACATTAGTTGATGAATATCAGAGTGCAGGTTACCACACAATCAGAATGGATGCTTCCAAGATGAGCAGTGGTACTTATATTTACCAGATGAATGCAGGAAATACTAAGTTGACTAAGAAATTGGTAATACTGAAGTAATCTAAACTGTGATTTTCTTGATTTAAGTGATTAATATGATTAGGGATTGAAATCACAAAATCATTCTAATCACTCAAATCATAGTCCCGACAATTTGAAATGAGATTAAGCCCCGTAACTGGGGCTTTCTCATTTTTAAACCAAAAGTTATTTAACCGCGGAGTTCGCAAAGGCGCAAAGGGGGAAGTGATTTCAAAATCCTTGGGTCCCTTGTGCTTTAATCTTTGTGGCCTTTGTGGTTAAGTCCTGATTCGAACTTTGGGCACTTAAACACCAAGAACACAAAGGGAGGCACAAAGGACACAAAAGAAATTTAATATCTTTGTTCTGAGTATATGAAAATCCAGTAAATCCTTTAATCGTAAAATCGTGTTCAGATGAAGTTAGGGCACTTAATAACAAGGGACGCAACGAAAAAATAAAACCTGCAACTCAAAATCTAACGCAATATAAAACAATAAGTTAACTAGCATGATTAAGTTAATTAACATGATTTTAACCGTGATTATCTTGTTTGTTAGATTAACAATTATAACTTGATGCACTAATAAAATATTATTTTGTTATATTAGTTGATATCAGCAACAGTTGACAATAATTTGCCTTTTTAATTTTTAAGCTGTTGTTTTTTCATAAATAAATAA
>CAIWTC010000411.1 GCA_903915485.1 uncultured Ignavibacteriales bacterium
GCGGCCTGCGTTTTCCATAGTCAGGTCTATGATTTCTTTAAGGGCGCTTACTGCATCGGCAGCTAATCTTTTTCCCGTCTCAACTTCATGGGTGCCTTGCTCCATTGTTTTGACGGCAGACCCGGTATCAGATTGAATTTTTTTTATCATCAGCGAAATTTCTTTTGTTGCTTTTGATGTTCTCTCGGCTAATTTTCTAACTTCATCGGCAACTACCGCAAAGCCTCTACCCTGTTCGCCGGCTCTAGCGGCCTCAATTGCGGCGTTTAAGGCTAGTAAATTAGTTTGGTCAGCAATATCATCGATAACCTGAATGATCTCGCCAATCTGGTCACTGTTTTTCCCGAGTTCGCGAACAGAGTTAGCCGAACTTGTCATTACATCTGAAAGTTTATTAATTCCGTCAATTGTTTTATAGATTACATCTCCGCTTTCTTTGGCCTTCTTGCCTGCAATCTTTGCGCTGTCTGTTGCAAGTTTTGCATTTGATGCATTCTCAGCGCTTGACCTGGCAATCACTTCAACTGCTTCTGCAATTTCAGATGTCTGTGTGCTTTGTTCGGTAGCCCCGGCGGCCATCTCTTCCGCGCTGGAAGAAATTTGTGAGGCTGATGCGGAAAGTTCTGCTGCTGCTTCTGTTACTCTGCCCATCGCTTCACTGAGACTGTCAACAACTTTATTGATATTAAGAGCAATCTTCTGATAGTCGCCCATGAACTGTGAAGTAATTTTTTGAGTTAAGTCTCCATCAGCAATCATTTCAAGAGAATGCAGCGCTTCTTTAAGCGGGGTTGAAAATGTTTCAAGAGTAGAGTTCATGTTTTCAATAAACTGTTTCCATCCGCCGGAGAATTTTTCTACATCACCTCTGTATGATAAATCACCAAGTCTATTAGCTTCGATAATGAGTGTGGTGTCGCTGATTATTGAGTTAATAGTATCAACAACTTTATTAAAAGCAAAAGCCAGGTTGTCATGTTCTGATGCAGCTTTAACATAGTCAAACTTGCCATCAGCAATGTTTTCTGCCGCGGTAATTTTTTCTCTTTGTGCAACGCGCACTTTTTCCAAATAACCGGAGAGTTCGCCAAACTCATCGTGGGATTCAACGGAGGATGCGTGGTCAAAGTCACCTAATGCAAAATTCTGTAACTGCTCAATTAGTAGTTTTATTGGTTTAGAGATTGCCGGGGCTAATAAGAATGCGCATAATCCAAAAATAGTTGCGCCTGCAATCATTCCAATAATAATAAGGATTAAACTTAGTTTTGTTTTCTCCTGCATGTCTTTAGAAATCAGCATAGACTTTGTTTGAAGCTGTGCAAGGATTTGATCCAGGTTGGTTGCTAAGTTTTTACCAACTTCTTCGCCAGAGGAAGTTGCCACTACGGCTGCCATCTCAAAATCTTTCATTACTCCCGCGCTTACAATGGCATCAGCAACAACATTTTTGTAGTTTTTCCAAATTACCCGTATGTTTTTAACTGACTCACCAAGATCTTTATCATTTTCATAAATACTTAGCTTGCCAATTAAAGTATCAATCTCGGCTTTCTGCGCAGTAACATCCTTAAAGAAAGTTGCGAAATCAGATTCAAACTCTTTTACGGAAAATTTTAATAGCGTGAATTGAATTTCTCTAAACCGCACGCTGATTTTTTCAATATTTTCTTTTGGCGTAGTAACTTCTACTTCCAGGGCCTGCTCGGATTTGTTGAAAGAATTAACGCGGAATAAATCATTGACGACAATGAGTGTAGCAATGCCTGCAATTAGCAGGAACCCAAACTGAATTTTTCTAACGAATTTTATGTTTTTCCAAAATGTCATAGTGATGCTTGCTTGTTACTAAAGTTTAAAAGTTAAAGCAAGTGAAAGCTTAGTCTTAACGGCTTGACCTTTGCTTTTCCCGGGTATAAATTTTGCCTTTTTTACAGCTGAAATTGCTGCCTCATCACAGCCGGCCCCAAGTCCTTTTACTATTTTAACATCATCAACGCCGCCGCGTTCATTTACATATACGAGAACAAATACTTTACCTTGAATGCCTGCTTTTCGCGCCATATCCGGGTAGCGTACGCCTTTGATTAGCGCAGCCATGCCGCCGTCAGGGGAAGGCATATCTTCTGCAAAAGGAGCGTAGTCTTCATCGTTAGGGGCACTGCACTTATTGCTGGCGTTAGTAGATAATGAAAATAGAAACACTAATAAAAATATTAGAGGGTATTTTGCTATTAAGCTGAAATTCCGCTCGCTCATTGTTCTGTTCCTTCCATTATTCATAAAACTCAGATTCTTATAAACATTCATATAGATACTATCGAAAAATTACTTGAGAATGTTTAGGGAAAAGAGTTGATAATCAGGCTAAAATTTGAATTATTTTTGCCTTAAAACAGCATGGAATGATTGCGGCTATCAAGGATAATTACAAAAATAAACTGAATCAGTTTTTGTGTTATCTTGTTTGATACTTAAGAGGTTAAAAATACCAAATATTTTCGCTAATTTAATTGTGCAGGTTTATTACATTATTTAACTGAAGAGCAGATACACAAAAGCCCCATGTACTTAAGAGCACGCCCTGAAAAGCGAATTAAAATATTTGATGATTTACGCAAAACAGCCCCTTTGGACTTCAAACTCCAGACGGAGTTGGTTGAAGATATATTTTATATCTCGTCAACTCCTGAATGGTGCAACAAAAATTATACCCGGGGGGCCGTTTATTACAACCCATTTATCCCGGCATGCTCCTGCGATAGTTTCCTGATTCGTCACGCGAATTATAAAAAAGGAGATGTGAGAATCATTTGTACTCATCTTTATGAATTTTATAGAAGCAGACTTCGGACGGATGAAATGCAATTGGAAATTTTAATGAGTAAGGTTTCTCTCTCGAACGCGGAAATCATATTCAGTAAGTGCCAATTGTCCGGTGATGATTTCTTATGGATAGGATATAATTTATCCTCGCCTTGGATTCATCTGATTATTAAAAATGATATTTGGACTGAACAACTTTATAATCTGAAGGAAAAAAGATGGGCATATAATCTTGCTCCTGTATCAAGAGCGAAACTTGAAGAAATTATTGCGCTTAATTTCAAGGAAGCAGCATGAAGTATAATGTTCCTCTTTATTGTTATGGAAAATTAATTTAAGATGACAAACGCAGAATACTATTTTAGAAAATATTATGGACTTTGGGTTTCACTGTTTTTACATACAGTGATTCTGCTTGCATTTATACTGCCCCAAATCTACTTTAAGAGCAGAGAGAATATTTATTCCACAAATTATGTTTCAGTAGAGTCGGGAGCATCGTTCGGTTCTAACTCAGCAAAACCTGAAAGTGAACCTTCAGTAGATAACGCTGATAACAGCGGCGATGAAAGTAATACTGCAGACGAGTCAACGGGTGAAAGCAGTGGCACTGTTGGGGCATTTCGCGGGGGCGATACTGCTGGACTTAAGAATTATTATTCGGAGAGCACACTAAATGTTCGTATTAAATATCCTGATGGATGGGCATTCATGGACCAACCGAAAAATGGAAAACTTGATGCAGTAACTTTTCTTGGACTGCGTTCATCAAGCGGAGAGGTACCCTATATTATTCTCGAGGTAAAAGAAAAATATTTATTTAATCCATCTCAGTTTACAAGCAATATGGATAAGAATGGCTATATTCTTTATTATAATAAGCCGCAAATGTTAGAGCAGCAAGTTTCGCAAACAGTATATGTGCGCACACAGGGAAATTTAGACTATTCAATAAAAATTATTGTTAAAGGCGAAGATGCATTCAAAGAACTTCAGCTTGCATTCTTTGCAATGATTGAAACATTTAAATTCGGCGAAATGCAGTAAATTGAAAAGTATGTAGAAAGCATTATTCCAGTTATGAGAAAAATTAAAATCAGTTTAACCCATTGGATATTAATCTCAATGGTTGTGGGGGCATTGTTTGGTGCATTTTTCCCTGAGCAATCTCAATATGTAAAAGTAATATCGAATATATTTTTGCGGATGATTAAATCTATAATTGTTCCAATCCTCTTTAGTACACTGGTTGTGGGAATTGCCGGGCATACGGATGACTTGAAGTCGGTTGGAAGGCTTGCGCTCAAATCAATTATATACTTTGAGATAGTAACGACACTTGCATTAGTAATCGGTCTGGTTGCTGTGAATATAACTCAGCCCGGTGTTGGTGTGATTCTACCAAAAGCGGCGACTAATGCTGTCCAAGTTACTAAGATGACGGCACAGGAAACAATAGAGCATGTTGTGCCAAAAAGTATTTTTGAAGCAGCGGCAAATAATGACGTGCTTCAGGTAGTATTTTTTTCAATCATATTTGCTATTGCCATCACTCAGCTAAAAGGCAAGCATAAAGAAACTATGGTTGGCTTTTTTGAAAGTGCATCTGAAACAATGTTCAAATTTACCGGAATCGTGATGAAGTTTGCACCTTTGGGTATTGGTGCTGCGATTGCATATACTGTCGGGCATAGCGGATTGGGGGTTCTGCTTAATCTAGGTAAACTTGTGCTAACGCTTTATGGTGCGCTGCTGGTTTTTCTACTGCTTGTTTTAATACCTGTTATGGTGATTGCAAAAATTCCGATTAAAGCATTTTTCAAGGCGGTGAAAGAACCCGCGCTGATTGCATTTTCCACAACCTCTTCAGATGCGGCGCTTCCCGATGCATTAAAACAAATGATAAAATTCGGAGTGCCCAAGCGGATAGTTTCTTTCGTTTTGCCTGCCGGTTACTCATTCAATCTGGATGGAACAACATTATACTTGGCGGTGGCATCGATATTTGTTGCGCAGGCAGCGGGTGTGCATTTATCATGGGACCAACAGGCGCTAATGATGCTAACTCTCATGCTTACAAGCAAAGGAGTTGCAGCAGTGCCAAGAGCATCGCTGGTGATTCTATCGGGTACACTTGCTTCGTTTGGACTTCCGTTAGAAGGAGTTGCTATCATATTAGGTGTTGATGAATTGATGGATATGGCAAGGACAACTGTTAACTTATTTGGTAACTGTCTTGCATCTGCTGTGATGGCAAGGTGGGAAGGGGAGTTGGGGAATTATGAAGTATGAGTTGTTGATGATTAATAAATCATGTTACGCAAAAATATATTCCCTTATTTAATAACTCCGACTTTTAAGTCGGGGGGTAAATAAAATAAATGTGCTCGGCTTCAGCCAAATCAGGCTCTGCATTGGGCTAAAGCCGGTTTTCGTGTGCATTTTCCCACGACTTAAAGAGTCTGTTGCATAAGTGGGTAAACCGTTGAAACGGTTAAAATAGACTTCGATTTGTATTTAAAAACACCCGGATGAATCCGTGTGTTAATGAGAAGGATAAGTTGTGCAACACACACTAAAAGTCGGGGGTATTGTTAAAATAAACTACAATAATTGGTTTCATTACTGCTTTGCGTAACAGCAGTTAATAAATGTTAAAATTCATTTGGGATGAGAATTTTGTAGGGTTGAAAATTATCAACCCCAACAGATTAAATGAAATACCCCGTCGCAAACATCGGGGAGTTTACCTAAGGAGATTAAAAGTTCAGCGTGAAGTATTACGACTTCCGGGGAATTGTAAAATAAAATATACTGCCTTTTCCGATTTTGCTTTCAGCCCAGATTCGGCCTTTGTTTAATTCTATAAATTCCTTACAGAGAATTAATCCCAACCCCGTGCTTAGTTCTCCGTCAGTTCCCTTTGTTCCAACATTTTCACCTAAAACAAATAACTTATTAGTCCATTCCCGGGACATCCCGATGCCGTTATCACTTATAGAAACTTCAAGGTTATTATTTTCCGAAGGTAAAACATTAACGACAATAACTCCACCTCTTTTTGTGAACTTAATAGCATTGGAAATAAGGTTTCGCAGTATGGTCCGACTCATGTTTATGTCAGCATAAACTTCGAGCAAGGATTCATTTTGATTTATCAATTTGATTCCTTTTTGGGTTGCTCTTTGTTCTAATATTGAAATAGTTGAAGAGATTACTGAGGATAAATCAAAGACCTGAGGAGAGTAATGAATTGCTCCTTTTTTAATTCTAGCCCATTCTAAAAGGTTACTTAGCAACTGATAGATATTGTTGGCTGATTTGTTCAGTAATTTACTGCTTTCAATGAACTCAAAGGTTGTGAAATTTTCTTTTTCATTAGCCATCATCTCTGTAAGATGCAATAATCCAGTTAATGGACCTTTTAGGTCGTGAGCAATGATAGAGAAGAATTTATTTAAGGCTAAATTAGCTTTGTTCAATTCGTCAATAGTTCTTTTGTGTCTCAGAAAAGCTTCAATCCTTGCAACTAATTCGCGTGAATCAATTTGGCGGTTAAGATAGCCGTCAGCCCCAAGTTCCAGGCCTTTTGCCTGATCTTCCGAGGTAACTTTTTGCCCTGTTATCATAACAACAAATATTGATTTATATCTTTCGTTTTCCTTGAGCGTTTCGAGTAGATCGAAACCGGATTCGTTATGCAGAAAAACATCGAGGAGAATTATATCAGGCCGGAGAGTTTCTAAAACATCTAGTGCTTCGCTAATTGATTTTGCAGTTTTTAGGTTATAACCCGCGTTTGATATGACTTTTGCCGTTGCTTTTAGCGTCATTTCCTCATCATCTACGAGTAAGATTACATCACTTTTAATTATTTGCACTACTATTTCTTTCTTTCAGTAAATATATCATTTAAATAACGAAACGGCACCACCATTATTTGTACTATTAATCTGAGCTCTAAACATCTCTTTCATTTTTATTGCAAATGTTACGGAATCAAAATAATTCACTATTATTTCAACAGTGTCATCTTCATAGAGCCTAATCTTCACATAATTATATACGGTTCCATATCTGTAATGTGATATTAATGTAGTAGTTGAGCTGCTTATAAATGCTTTTTCATTTCTTATGCTTCCTTTTGGGAAGAACTCAAATGGCAATAAACTCATTCCGCCAATAGCATCTATTGATTTTGTTATCCCGCTGTCTGAAATAAGTATTGCTTTACCATACTCAATAATAACCGAAACATTTTCGCCTTGAATTAAGTTATTATATAATTCAGTAAATGAGTCTATTCGTTTCTTTTGACCGAATGCATGACTGGAAAATATTAGTAAAATACAGATTGTTATTTTAAGTCTAATCATATTAAAGTGTTTTAAAAAGGTAAACTAAATGAAAAAGTTGAGCCTTTGCCAACTTTACTTTCCACCCATATCTCCCCGCCATGGCCTTCAACCATTTTTTTAGTAATCAATAAACCAAGCCCCGTACTGCTTTCACCGTCTGTGCTTCTTACGGATGTTTTTTGAAATGCACCAAAAAGTTTTGGCAGCTCCTTTTCAGGAATTCCCTGACCTTCATCTTTAACGGAGACTACTACGGACTTTTCATTTTTCGTAAGCGTCACTTGAATGTTTGTATCATGGAAAGAATACTTTACGGCATTTGAAATTAAATTTGTAAGAATCTGATTTACTTTATTTGGGTCAACATTAATAGGGCACTTATCAATAGTCGTTACAAGTTTTAATGAAATGTTTTTTGAATCAGCAAACATCCTGTTGAAAGTTAGAATTTTTTTTATCAGTTCAATTAAATCAACATGCGACAAATCAATGCTGAGGTTGCCGGAATCGATGTTTGAAACATCAAGCAGGTCATCAACCAGGCCAAGCATAAAACTGCTCAGGTGGCGGATGTATGAAACCATCTCCATTTGTTCAGCGTTGAAATTATCGCCATCCTTTTCTAATATTTCAATGAATGAGCGAAGTGCCCCTAATGGATTTCTCAAATCATGAGCGGCCATACCTAGAAACTGAACTTTGAGTTTATTAAGTTTTTCAAGCTCAGCATTTTTTTGTGCAATCTCTCTCTGCATATTAACAAGTTGATTATTAAGACGGCTAAGTTCATCATAGAGGAGACTGCTTTTATTATCATCAATTGGCGATGAGGTTGATGATTTATCCTTGTATAGCAACCGAAGTGTGTTAATAAGTTCGTTATTCATATTCATCATTTCTGAAAAATATGTTTCGGTATTGTCTCTGGATTGAGAAGCAACAATTACAATATTTCCCTCAATCATAATGCCGCCAAAATGAAGGGTTATAAGCTGTTCATTTTTAAGTACATTAATATCGATTGAGTGAACAGCCCCTTCATTTTTCACTGCTACAATGAAGTCCAGTGCTTTGTGTAGGTCCTCGATAGGAAAACAAGAACTGAACAACTTCCCTTCGGGGAAATCTTCAGTAATTTTTAATTCATCATTAATAATTTTTAGTATAATACCATTATGATTACAAATAATGACTATTCCATCAGCAGTTTTCACAGCAGTACTCTAATTCAATACTAATTGGTTTACAAAAGCAACGGCGGTTTGTGCGTCTGCTGCAAATCCATCTGCTCCAACTTGCTTCCAAAGATTTGGTGCTATTTTGAATGGATAACCCCCAACAACTATTTTTAAATTATTAGAGGACGACTGTTTCCGAACTTTGTTTATTAGTTCGGATACAGCAGATATATTGAAAGTCATTGTTGCGGATATTGCCAATACATCTGTCTTCTGATTTTCGATTGTTTTAATGATGCTGGCTGCCGGTGAGTTTGCTCCCAAGTAATAAGTATTCCATCCATCCATTTCGAAAAAGTCAGCAATCATTCTCGCCCCGAGTTCATGAAGTTCACCATTGATACATGTGACGAGTAAATTTTTATTGTTCTTTTTGGTGCCGAACAAATAAGGATAGAGTTGAGACATAATGACTTGTGTTGATGCGGTAATGTAGTGTTCCTGGGCGACAGATATTTTGCTTGTTTGCCATAATCGGCCCACTTCAAGCTGTACTACTTGGAAAATATTAAGATAAATATCTTTAATTGAAGTTCCGGTTTTATACGCATTCATTATGGTATTTAATGCTCTTTGGCGATCTGCTTTAAGTAGTGCATCTAGGTACTCCTGAGCCAAAGCGGCGCTGCTGTCATTAATATTTATAAATGACTCTATTATTTTCAAAGGTGATTTGAAAGTGTTAATTCCTTCTGCAAGATATACTTCAGCAACTTTGTACATTTCCGGAGGTAAATGTTCTTTTATTTGACTTTGAATTAACTCCAGGTTGATTAATAAATCATTCTCGGGAATGCCTAACCCGCAAAGAAAATTCTTTGCCCAAATAATATACTCGGTGAATAACTTGATTTGTTCTGCCGCTATTGATTCGGAAAGGTATGCCAGGTAATATTCAGTGTCTTGCAAATATAGGTTGATTTCACGCTGAGTGTATTTAGCCCTTAAGCTTGGCTGAATTTCGAATTGCTTATTCAGAATTTCTAAAGACAGAGTCTTTGAAATATTTTTGATATGTGTTGAAACAATACTTGATTCCATCTCAAACCTATTGATTTGTTTAGAAGAATGAATTATTAATCAATTATATTCTAGTGAATATTCAACATAACTGAAAAGATTTATTTAATAAATGAAATATAGAGCGTTTATCGATTGATATCCAAATACGGATTGAAATATTATTTAAGATATTAGAGTAAGGAACCTGTCTGAGTATGTTTGCAGGGACTTTTCAGCACTCCCCAGGATATGGGGTTTTATACCCAAAGGCTCAATGACCCAACGAATTCCTATTTTCATACAACTCTTTGTACTTTGCCGTGCTCACCGAGTTATTCCACTTCCCCGAGATAATCCCTGCAGAGAGAATAAGTGTAAAAATTATGACAGCAGTAATTAAAACTACGAGTTTATTAGAATAAGTTTTTGCCGGCAGGGTTCTAAATTCTAAAGTATCCTTCACGGGGCATACATCAATACACTGAACACATGAGGTGCACTCATCTGATATAACCAACTTCCGTTTTGAGACGGGAATCTTTGATGGACAGGCCTTATCGCATAGCGAACAGTCGATGCATGTTTCGGTATTTCTTGAAATTTTATGAATGCTGAAAAGACCGATGAATCCAAGCAGCGCGCCGTATGGGCAAAGATATCTGCACCAAAAGTTTTTGAAGAGTACGGACAGTACAAGTAAAGACATTAATACAATGAATGAAAATTGCGACAAACTGCGGAAGAACTCAAACATCTTTATGTCTGCGGCAATGTTATAATCGCTATCCAAAAAGAATCTTAATTCAATTGCGCTCATTGGAATTATTGAGGATGCAAAAAACAGGAGCAATAAATATTTCAAAGTGCGCAGGGGGATATCAAGAAACTTAGGCATTGATATCTTTTTCTTGAATATTTTTTCTCCGAAGTCACCAACCAATTCAGATATAAAACCCACAGGACAAACCCATGAGCAAAAAGATTTCCCAACATAGAAAGACATCGCGACAATCCCGGCAAAAATCATAAATCCGGCAGGATGTATGGCGTGAATTATTCCTGTACGCAAGTAGTAAACAGTGCTCATAAGTGCGGAAATCGGGAGGAATGATTCAACCCCACTAGGTCGATAAACTTCTAGAGCGTTTCCTTCTAACCGGAATATGAAAATCGCATACTCGATACCTATCCATATTGTAATCAGCATGAATATAGTTTGTGAAATAAACCGGTAGTTCTGAATAGGTTTTTCAGTGTTTTTGATGATTGAGACTTTACGGACTTTATTAGTATCGGGCATAGTTATCTGAGTATAGGGTAAAGGGAAAGTAAAAGAGTAAAGAAAACAGAATATGCAAGGAATAGAAACCCTGTTTTTTTGAAACTTTCAGCAGGGTTTTTTATTTTTGCAAAGATTAAACAATGAAGAATCATTGGAGCAAATGCTGCCGCTGCGGTAAAGGAAATATGCCTGGTTATAGCAAGCGCGGATAATAGTGACAACAGAAGCAATGAATATATAAGGTTGTAGAGATATGCTTTCTTGTATCCGTTTTCCGAATTAGTTTCTTTGGAGTTGGATTTTTCTGCAAGTTTAAGGTGAACGAAAAATGATGCCGAGATAAAAAACAGCACATTTGAGAAATATAATATAATGGCTGAATGAGTAATTCTGCCCTCGGTAAAATAAATTATTGCGGGAGCGCTTAAACATAGGGCAGTGATTCCAAGAGCTTCGCGGAGAAACGAGAGTTTTGTCTTTTTGAGCATCATTAGACTTGCTGTGAATAAAATCAGCGCAGCAAATCCAAAATAAAAAATACCAAAAACTCCGGAAATAATTAAAGTCCATACAGCAAACATTATGCTGAGTGCGATGTAAAGACTGAACCAGAATTTGGCATTTTTGACTTTTGGGCTAACTAGTCCATTCTTACGGGATGTTAATATTATTTCAAATGGATAGTACGCCATGAACAGAAAAAATATCGTGCAGCAGAACAAAATTACTGAAGGGGAAAATCTAGAAATATTGAATATAGCAGTCAGCATAGGGACAAATAAAATTGCCCATGCTCCGTGTTCTCTTACTGAAACGGGATTGCGAAGAAACACACTAATTTTTGACATCACCAATGCTGCTGAGTTTTCGTTTTGTTGTTTCAAGGAATTCGTCAAGCGTTGCTTCTGAAAGCATCTGGACAGTTTCTTTACTTAGTTTTGCCCAAGTGTTATGTACGGGGCAGGGGGAGTCACTCGAGCAGTTCGAAAAACCCAAAACGCATTTGTTGAAAATATCAAAGCCGTCGATAGCAGTAACAACATCAATCAATCGGATTTCAGATATAGGTTTGGACAAGAAAAATCCTCCGGACTTTCCTTTTTTTGAATCAACGATTCCTGAAGTGGTTAACTCCTGAAGAATTTTTGAAACGAACTCTTTTGGTATCAGCAGCTTTTTTGAGATTTCATCGGCAGAGCATATTTGACTTTCAACCTCTGCTGATAAGAAGAGAATTGCTTGAATACCGTACTCACATTTTTTCGAAAATATTATTGACATAATCAGATTTATTTATCTGATTAAAAATATGAGATTTTTTGAGAATGTGCAAGAGAAAAATTTGGGTATGTTTTGAATTTGATTGTTTGTGTCCAAATTGTTTGGAAAAGTTAGGAAAAACTAATCTGCCGCTTCACCAAAAACATTTTGAGGAAACGGCAGTTAATTATTCAAAAACAAAGATGAGTTTATAATCCCAAATGAAGATTTGCAAAAGGCAGAATATTCAATCCTGAGTTTTGTTTTGCAATGTTAAGTAGTCCTATCTGAAGTCCGTTCAAGTAATCGGCATTATTAACAAGTGCAACTGAAACACCCGTTTGAGTGCCTCTGACTCTGCAGTAACCTGCAATGGAAAATCCAGTTGATTTTTGCACATCAATCCAAATAGGGGAAATAGTCAGACCGGTAATTTCTTTAGCTTCGATTTTATATCCTGCGAAATTGATTCCCGTAATGTTGCCTGAGGATTGTAGTCTTCCGAGAGTAACATTTAATCCTTTAATATCGGCAGAATCTGCAACGACAGCAAGTCCGCCAATGTTTATACCTGTGATGTTTCCTTGTGAACTTACTAATGCGAGGCCGCCAATGTTAACGC
>CAIWTC010000412.1 GCA_903915485.1 uncultured Ignavibacteriales bacterium
AACCGTTTTAACGGTTTAAAACTCTTTTAATATGGTGGTGCTGCTTTTTTATAGCAATGATGTCAATTCGTGACAAGGAAAGGTACGCCCGGGTTAGTGGCTAATAATGAATAAACTGAAAAAGATGTAAGACTTCTTAAGATAGACTTCCCCGAAAAATCTCAAGCGGGTGTTAAACCGTTGAAACGGTTACAGGAGTTTTTTATTCGGGGAGTTATGTCACCCCGATGAATCGGGGTGTTAATGGGAAGGGAGGTCTTGAAACAATTACTTTTACGATTTTTTGACAGTCAAGTTATATTTACAGTTGTCGGTTACTTGTCATTTCCGAACCCCAAATATTTATTTATAATTAGTTGGGATATCGGGAATCCAATAATGCCGATATACAAGATTAACTTAATTGAAAAATGGATTCCCAATCCCCGACTATGTATAATTTTCTCATCGGGGTTGGGAATGACAAAACGAA
Organism: uncultured Ignavibacteriales bacterium; assembly: GCA_903915485.1. Classification (GTDB taxonomy): domain Bacteria; phylum Bacteroidota; class Ignavibacteria; order Ignavibacteriales; family Ignavibacteriaceae; genus CAIYTF01. The sequence goes on from CAIWTC010000412.1 coordinate 473, forward strand.
AGCCAAAATTAAAAGGCAACATTTAATTACATTTGATTCCGGGGTACGATATAGAAAATCGTCCTACAAAAGCAAATTCCAATTGTGAATTAATATTGTCTTTGTTATTTTAATTTTTCATTCAGACAATTTTGAAAATTTTAGAACAATTAAATGATTTATTCTTCCTTAAATCTGTTGTGCTTTTGGTGAGAAGGCGGAAATATATTTTACCATGAAAAATATTTTGCTCTTTTGCCTGCTGTTGTCTGTTTATGTCTTTCCTCAAAAAGATACCGCTCTTACTCTTTCCGAAGTAATGTTTAATGCGCCTATCGGTGATAATCAGTTTGTTGAGATTTTTAATTTAAGTTTTACCGATACTATTGATTTGGAATATTATTCAATTCAATATGCTAATAATACTCCCAACTATATTATTAATGCGGGGTGGGGGACTAAGCTTGCGCCGCGGGGTTACGCGGTGGTTTATGAAAATGATTATTATATCCTTACGGGCAGGTATCATTATGTCGTGCCCGCAAATGCTCTGCAGCTGCATATATCTGAAAATCAATTCGGCACTGTTGGGATGGTGTCGAATGCAAACCGTGTTGTGTCATTGCTGAATAAAAATAAAACCGTGATAGATACTTACACATACTCCGCCGACCAAACCACTGCGGGAATTTCTGATGAAAAGTATATGCCGTCGAAAGATAATTCTGCTTCCAATTGGCGGAATTCAATCTCAGGTACCGGCACTCCCGGTGCTAAAAATTCAGTCACCCCGGTTTTGTATGATGTGTCTGTTAAACTTGCTTCCGGGACACTTCTTCCTGTATTCTTATCTGATAATATTTCATTAAAGATGCTGGTTAAAAATAATTCACCGGTTAATGCTGCGCGGTGTTCATTATATGTTTATGAAGATGTTAATCTTGATTCAACAGCGCAAGGCAGTGAGTTGATATATTCGAGTGAATCAAAATCAATCACTGCGGGGGACTCGCTTGAATATACTTATACTGTTAAAGCAACTAAAGAAGGGGTGCACCGATATATCGCAAAAGTTGTTTTGAATTATGATGAGTCACCCGCCGATAACTCCTCAACGGTGGAAG
>CAIWTC010000413.1 GCA_903915485.1 uncultured Ignavibacteriales bacterium
GATTTCCGATAATCAAATTTTCAAGATTTATTGCGGTGTTATAAAGGGTAAATCCTTTTCCGTCGTCTGACATGGTGACTTGAATTGACTTTTCTGATTCTGAAATAAGAACCGTTGCATTCGTTGCTTCTGAATGTTTCAATATATTATTTATTCCTTCCTGAATGATTCTAAAAAGATTAAGTTGGGCCTCCGGTGAAAGGAATTCATCTATGTCATCGAGTTCAAGTTTGATATTCATCAAATTCGTTTCAGAAATTCTTGCAATATTATCTTTGATAGTCTGTGTAACTCCAAGTATTTCTAAGTGCAGAGGAAGAAGTTGGAATGCAACATTTCGGATAGAGTTTAGAAGCATACTGCTAAGTTGATCAATTTTCTTAAATCCGGCAGAGGTTGAAGTGTCTAATTTTTCATTTATCAAAAATAGCTGAGCAGCATTTTTAATTGCAAGCACTTCCTGTCCAAGGCTATCATGTATTTCGCCGGCAATTCGTTTTTTTTCTTGTTCCTGAAATTCCAAAAGTTGATTCATAAAAGATTCTTGAGCTGCTGCCTTGATCTTTATCTCCTCATCTTTTTGGATAGCGGTAATATCCTGTACAGTTCCGGAAATCTTAGCGATATCACCGGAATCTTTTCTAAACACTGCAAATTTTGCTCTTATCCATTTTATCCCGTCATCTACGATTACCCGATAATCAATTTCATTCTTGTCGCTGGATGAATTAATAGTTTCAAGTACTGATAAGTATGATAACCTATCTTCGGGATGTACCTTACTTAACAATACTTCCCTGAATCCCGCGTTCAAGTCTTTTTCAGGAATATTGAACATAGCTGAAAAATGCTTCGAAAATGTAAATTTATTATCTGACGATGTAAACTCCCAGTTGGCAAAATTTGCTATTTCCTGAGCTGCATTAAGATTGATTTCTGATTCATTCAGCCCGGCATATAATATTTCAAGCTTAATTGCATTTTCATTTAATAATTTGTTTGCAAATAACAATCTCTTCCGGCTAATGAAAAGGATGGTTGCAATAATTATTATTGAAGTTAGTAATAAAAATAAAATAATTGCCTGAGAGTGCCTTGTACTTAGTTCGCGTAACTTATTTTTATTGGATTCATTTAGGACTTCGATGTATTCATCTTTTTTATCAGTATCAAACTTAACTTTTAAATCTGCAGAGTAAAGTTGGAAATCTTCTCTATGCAGACTTTCTTCAATAAAATATGCATAACGCAGATAGCGTACTGCTTTATTTAAGTCACCCATTCTTTTGTAAACATCTGCCAAGTCATTAAAAGTATTTTTTAATAAGCCCTTTAAGCGATCTTTATAGCATATCCCCCGTGCTTTGAAATAAAGTTTCAGTGCTTCTTCATATTTACCTTCAGTAGCTTTTTGATATCCGTAATTATTTAGATACATTACTTCCAGCCAATTATTATTAATCTTGCGGGCAATTTCTATCGCTTTATCAAATTCCCCCAAAGCGTTGTAGTATTTGGAGAGGTTTTCGGATAAATCGGTTCGAGTAGGATTTTCTTTAATTGCTTTTAACTGAAGAAATAAAGCTTCTTTTAACAGCGCATCAATTTTTGCAGGGTCAGATTCGTTTTCCGTATGTACATATAAAGCGTAAGCACGTAATTCCGGGACAGGGGAATTTTTGAGCACTTCGTATCCCTTGCCGATATAATCAGTTTTAAGTACAATTTCTCCAAGAAGATATGCTTTGCCAATTTTAAGATATAAAACCGCAGCTGCAACAGAATCTTTTAGTTCTTCATAAATAGTAAGAGCACTAAAAAAATTATCAAGTGCATTTTTTCCCTTCCCGGCCTTAATGTATATATCCCCAATATTTGTATAAATCAATGCTATATTCTGTTTGTCTGCAGGGCCTATTACATCCGGAATTTGGCTTTTATATTTTTCCACCAACTGAGAGTTCACAAAACCAAGTTCTGAAAAATCATTCATCAATAAAGCCCGTATTTGATTCATCTGGATAAATGGATCATATAGTTCTAGGCTGTCAGGATTGGACTGAGAATAGATTTGATTAAATGTAGAACTACCGAAAATAATTAGCAAACCTAATAAAATACGGCGGCTAAATTTTGTCAAATTTATATTTCTAAAGCAAAGTAAAGTGCTTAAAAAGTTTTTAATAATTCAAATTCCAAAAAATTATTGATTAATCTTAATATTCTCTAATATAAGCTATCACAATTAACAAATATAGTTAATACAAAAAAATAGGTGATATCACCTATTTAAAATAAAGCGTTAGAAAATTAATTCAATATATCAGTAAAGTCAATATAATTCGTATTTGAACGAAGGAATGAATAAAAGCAAATATATTTTCATTAATAAAAGTCAAATAATGCAATAATTAGCAAACCACTTTAAAAATAGGTGATGTTACCTATTTACATACCATTCAGATAAGTCTATCTTGATATTAAGAAGATATAAGAATATGACCTAAAATCTTAAAGGAATCATGATTTCCAAAGATTGAATAGTCAACAACTAAAGAAATTATCAGGAATGGCGCTGAATCAGCCATCGAAATAGCAGTTTGGTAAAATAATGACCATATAAAATCTGCGTTTCAAAAGAGTAGAATTGATTTTTAAAATAAACTATAAGAGTGGTGTATGAAAAAGACAATTGTATCCTTGTTTATATTATTGAGCATTCAAATGTTTGCTCAGATATCCCCTTGGAACATAATGTTGACGCTTGAATCTAATCAACCGTCTTTTTATAAAGACTGGCAAAGGAAGAAAGCTAGCACAAATGTAACAATTAGTTATTCGGGAACAGCCGGAATAGAATACAAATTGCGAGTTCTATTGAAGACTTCTGCCGGTAAGGAATTGGCTCGTTTGACAAGTCCGTTAGAGACTATCCCGTCCGGACCATATACAAAAACACTCTTCGCAGATGAATTTCTCGGATGGGGTGATTCAAAGTATGATAATACCACTCTTCAGCAAATACTTAGGACCAACAGGTTCCCTGAGGGTAATTATGATATGAGTGTAATATTGCTGAGTGGCAGCGGCACAACTATTACTCAGGAGTCAGGCAGTTTCACAATTTCCAACCCCGATGCGCCGGCACTTATTGACCCACAGAGCAATGTTACCGAAACGCGCAACCAACCTTTATTTACATGGATGCCGTCAATTGTTCCGGATTTTGTTCATTTGACTTATAAGTTTAGACTAGTAAAACGATTTTCAGGACAAAGCCTATCACAGGCTATGAAGGTCAATCCGGCGGTGCATGAAGCCGATATTATATCGGGGTCATCATATCTTTATCCGTTGACTGCTCTTGCTCTTGAAAATGATATTGAGTATGTATGGCGTATTCGTGCGGTCGATGATGAAGGGAACCCGGTTTCCTCCAACGATGGCAGCAGCGAATTTTGGAACTTCACATATCAGGACCCCAATGCTCAACTTCCTTTTGCTGAATTGGACTTGAAAAAGAATGTAGCTTGGATCTCAAATTTTAACGGATTGGAAAGAAAAACAACCCCTACAACTTATACTTTTAACGGAAATGCTACGCTCTCTTTAAAGCTTTCCGACGGTCAGACAAAAAGCGTCCAAGTTAACCTTGAAAATCTCACTTTTAGAAAAAACAGCTATGCACCTTTCATCTTCACAGCCGGAAAAATTAGTGGAAGTATTCCGTCCGGAGTATTAAGTAACCAGATGACAGGCAGTAGTTTTGATGCTCAGAATTTAGAGTTTTCGCCTGATGAAGGGCTTGTGGTAGTCGGGAATCTTAGACTTCCTGCTAATTCAGGTTCATCCGGAAGTACTTCGATTCGTGTTAAAATTAATGACAGCGGTGATCTCACAGGAGAGTTCCCTTTAAAAGGAAGTTCATCAGCACCGCTATTTACATTCGGAAATCAGACAGCGCAAATAGAAGTAACTAAATCGAAAATAGTTTTTCCGGGCGGCGCATTAACAATGGATGGAAATGTTAAAGTTTTTAATGGCGTCTTGTTGAAAGAATTAACGGGCGTTACCATTGATGCATCGGGTGTTATGCGTGGGAATTTGGATTCAAATACACCTATTACTATCCCTATTAATAAAGTCGCAGATTTGACTGCACAATTGAAGATCAATTCTTCAACAGGTTCATTTACTTATACACCAAGCTCAAATCAGAGCACAATATCACTATCGTTTAATTCTCAACTGCTATGCACAATTAACAATGTACTACGGGCAAGAGTTGACCTGACAAGTAAAATTGAAAATGGCATATTCAGTACTGAACCCGGTGCCATAACAAATGTTGATGGTTCCCCGTCAACAGAAATCAACTACAATTGGTTTAAGATAGCTCTCAACAATATTAATTTCCAAAACATAACTTATGTTAATAACACATGGAAATATAATTTCACACTTTCCGCTGCTTATTCATTCCCGGGTCTTAATAATTTAACGACATCAGGTCAGGATAATATTAAGATGACGGAGGCAGGAATTGCTTTGCCTGCATTAACAGGCGTTTTCAGGAAAGAGTCAAAAAGCGATTGCAACAGACTATTCCTCGTCTATGTATGAAAGAACAATTTATGGGGGCAAACTCGGACTCGGAGATTTGGGAGGGTCACATTTGCATTTCTCATTCCTCCGCGTATATGATAACAGAAATTCTCTATCGCACGACATATTCAAAAAAATTGATACTACAATTATAACAGGAAGCAGTTCTAGAATTGATACAAATTATGTAGGAATAACTCCACAGGAGAATATGATTGCCGGAGTAAACTGGGGCCTAAAACTTTTTAACAGTGCATTTCAAATAAAAAGTGAACTGGCAGTAAGTTTATTTACCGCTGACTTGTACAGCAATGCCCTTAACAATAAGGATATTCCACAAGCGCTTTCAAAATACTATACTCCGCGCTTTACAAGCAGTGCGGACGCGGCACTCTCAAGTGAAATGGCAATTAATCTGAGAGCTGTGCAGCTAAAAGGCGGGTTCACATATGTTGGCCCGGGATATACTTCTCTTGGAATGGGTACGCTGATAAACGACAAGCAGATAATTAACGGAGGAATAGGGTTCAACTTATTTTCCGGTAATTTTATAATGCAGACAAATTTTCAAACGCAAAGCGATAATCTTGCAAAGCAAAAACTGTATACTTCACAAAGAAATAATATCGGAGTTAATCTTTCTGTCCGCCCAATTCAGCGGTTATCAATTTCTGTAACAACAAATATGAACACAATGACTAATAATGCCAAAAATGACACACAAAAAGTAAATATCTCAAGTGGTTCATATGGAGTCAACTCAAATCTTCAAATTGATATAGCCAAACTGAAAAATGTATTCAGTGCGGGTTATACTACACAGATTTCATCTTCAAAGAATGTTCTGCGTGGCGACACCAAAGTATCGTCTCAAGGCATAACGATTGGGTTAAACACAACTTATACTGAGCAAATTAATTCTATGATATCGGCGAACATTAATAGCTACGGAGCAGGGAATACCAAAAACTCTACTACTTCATTGTCGGGAGGCTTAAATTACAGAATGTTTGACAACAAGTTAAACAATTCATTAACCTACTCTATGGTAACTTCCGACGCAAGTCTATCAAATATTCTGGGTTATCAGTTAAGTTATCAGTTGTTTCAACAGAGTTCTATTTCACTTCAAACGAGAGCCAATTTTTTTAGTGGGAAAGGTGCAAGTACTTTAAAATATAACGAGTCATCTACTACATTTAGTTGGACATATAGGATATAAATATGTTTAGGCAGCAATGATGGATTTGAGAGCTTACCGCGTCATTGAGATGAGCTGATTTATTACAAACATGCCTCCCTATATCGGAGGCATGTTTGTTTTAAATTTTCAAAGGGAGAAAAAGTTGAATACTAAATATATAATCTAGCAAACTTCCCGGGGAGTAAATATATTTTTGAACAGAAAGCAGTCCATAAAATTTTTAATTAACACCTAAAGTGAGTTGTGCGACGCAGAGTTAAAACCAATAACTAAAATTTCCTGCTTAATTATTCTTTTGGTTAATTATTGGTTCAGCATCTTTGTATCTGCCTGCCTTGTGGAGGGCTTCAATTAAAAACTCCTTAAAAATTGTATTATTCATATCCGACTCATAAAGTCTTTTCCAGTAGTTACAAAGTTCATCAAGTTTCCCAAGATTCATTGCGGCCTCAATAATACGGGAGTAGGCTTTTGCGGAATTTTTATTTACTCTTAATGCTGAAGTGAAGAGTTCATAAGCTTTTTCGTTGTTCCCATGCTTCATAAAAAACTCTCCTGATTCTTGGAGTACATCTTCGATGTAAGGAGTTCTAGTCAGGGCTGTCTCATAATCATTTTGAGCCTTACGAACATTGCCTTGCTCATCATAAAATCTTCCGCGTAATAGGTAAGGAACGGCCGCACCAGGCAAATTATCTACTAATTCATTTAATAGACCTAAATAAACATCAGAAGTGGAGATTGCTTTGAAATGTTTAAAACCGTCTTTTAGTAGGTTTGTTATTGTCTCGAGTTTAGCAGCATTTACTTTAGCAGCTTTTATACTGTCGGAATCTGAAATATTATCACCGGAAATTGAACCTGCGACTTGGGCTTGCAGAATACCGGTTTGTTTGAGTGCTGAGTTAAAAAATCTTTGAAACTGGAATACTGCTCTAGATGAATCTTTTTGTTCCTCAAAAACTCTTGCTGTATAATATGAAATTTCAGGATGCTCTGTGTACTTGGATTTTATGGTTTCAAAAGTTGTAAGTACAGAATCATAAATTCTTTCCTCAAAATAAATCTTTCCAAGCAAAATATAAAAATCAATATATTCAGGGATTCTATCGATTCCAAGAATCAAGTATTCTTTAGCTTCCTTTGAATGGCCGCTTTCACGGAGCAATGCGGAAATTGTTAAATATGCCTCCTCAGTTTTACCTCCGCTCTTAATGTATCTTGCCAATTCATACTTTGCAGAATCATTTTTCCCTTCTTTAATGTATGTGTCAGCACATGAAACAGGGGCCTCCCTGAATAAATCCTTGCGCTCCATCTCTCTGTAAATTGCTCTTGCGGTATCATATGATTTCTTTGACACATATTGCTCTGCCATTGCCAAGTACATATCTTTGTCATTAGGGTTATTCTTTAAGAACTCTCTCTGTCTAGCAACTATAGTATCAATAGGAGCATATAGTTTCAGCCATTTTATTTCCTCTTCATATACTTCGCGTGAAAGGGGATATTTAGTGCGCAGCGAGGTGTATAATGCTCTCGCTTCATCAAGTTGCTGATTGTACCGGTAAAGCAATCCGAGGTGCAGTTGACTCTTGATATCACTTGGGTTTTCTGCAGCTATTTTTTGTCCTACTCTAACCGCTTCCTGATAGTTCTCAAGGGTAATAAGAACTTCTATATAGATATCTGCAAACTTACTTTCGGAAGGGTACATTTTATATGCATCCCTTGCATAAGGAAGGGCCTCTTTAAATTTTTTAGTGCGCATGTAAACAACAATCAGATTGTTGTGGGCATCTTTGCTTTTGGGATTATACTTCAATGCTGATTGAAAGGAAACGGCTGCATCCTTAAGTTTCTCTGCTTTATAAAATTCACCTCCCTGCATTAAAAATAATTGAGAAAGGTATGGTTTAATAGACAACGAATCCGGATATTTTTGTGATAATTTCTGGAGCTTGTTCAGGGCCAAAGAAGTCTTGCCGGTCTCGCCATAAAGCTGAGCAAGAGTTAATTCATAAACATATGATGAGCCGAATTTTGTAAGTGCATTTTCAATCAGGGGGATAGCTCTCTGATATTTTTTTAATTGTAAATTGCAGTCAATTGCAGAGGCATAAATTTCTTTTGAGGCTTTTCCGGACTCAATTACTTTATCCAATATAGCTAAAGTTTTTTCATACTGACCTTCTTTATAATACTTTGCCGCGTCCTCCAGTTGGGAAGATTGGGCTCTTAATGAGATAAACATTAAAGCAATAAAAATTAAAATCATCTTGGCTAAAAAAAAGAATCGTGAGTACATTTTTACCGGATATTTAAGATTGAAATATTGATTATATATACTATAAATTAAGTTTATTGCTGATAAGTTCCAAACGGCTTTTTAAGTTAAATAATAACTGCGAACCAAATTCTTAATGAGAACTTACTTCATTTTTATGATATATTATTGCTTTTGATATTTAGCTTTAGGAGTATAAAAAATGAAGATATACATTACTTTGTTTATGGGGATTTAGATAAACTCGTATTCTCGAATTGCGAATTAGAACCAGTGAGTCAAATACTTTATTAATAAGTGGCTCTTTTATGTTAGAAAGCTATCATACTGCATTACTTTAGGACACCAGCACTTTCTATGTGGATTATATTTTATTCATAACTACTACTTCCAAAACTACTTCAGCGATTTAGCTAAGTTTAGAAAGGTTATAAGCTAATAAGTTAAATGCGTGAATTTATAAGAATATTTAAAATTATAATTTTAGTAAATATA
>CAIWTC010000414.1 GCA_903915485.1 uncultured Ignavibacteriales bacterium
AGTGATTATCGAAAATGGAAATACTGAGAGTTATCTGTTGCTGCTTCAGGGAAAACCAATCAGTGAACCGGTGGTTCAATACGGCCCGTTCGTGATGAATACTCAAGGTGAAATAAGGCAGGCGTTTGTTGATTATCAGGAAACTGAATTCGGCGGATGGCCTTGGGAAAGAAGCGATGTTGTTCATCCTAGGGAAAGAGGGAGATTTGCAAAACATTTAGATGGGCGGGAAGAGGTTAAGTAAATAAGTTAGTTCAAAGCCCCTGACTGAAGTCAGGGGTTAATGAAAAGGGTGTCTTAATAAAAAAACAGAGACTGCCTTTTTGAGACAACCTCTGTTTACATTTTTTTCGCATTTAAGGAAAATTTATTTTTGAAGTATCATCTTTCCGGTAAGTGATTTCATTCCGGCCTGCATTCTGTAAATGTAAAGACCTGAAGGCAGGCTGCTTGCGTTAAATGAAACGGAATGGTTTCCTGCTTCGAAATTTTTATTTGCTAAAGTAGAAACAATTTGTCCAAGTGAATTATAAACAACTAGGGACACATGCTGCTGTTCAGGAATTGAGAATCCAATTAGTGTGCTTGGGTTAAATGGATTCGGGTAGTTCTGATGGAGTTGATAACCATCTGCGGTCGTGATATCATTTTTGCCGACTGAAGTAATAGGACTAACTGAGCCGTAGAAAATACTGTTAGCAACATAATCAGCAGTCTTTGATGCAGCACTTGACCCTTTTCTCCAGAGAAGCATTCTCATGGTAAGTGTGTCTCCGTAATTCAACAAAATATTTGGTGCGGTACTGAAGGTTGAGAATAATCCTGAGGTCGGTAAAAGTCCGTTTCCTGCACTTCCATTGCTGTTAAACAAAGTGTAATCTGCGCCGTTTAGTGAATAACCTGTTGCCACATATTGCTGAGCAGCGGTAATGTTCTGACAGGCTTGTATACTCATGCTATCAATTAAAACATCATATCCAAAATTTGGTGCGACAGAAAACTGTATGTACCTTGGTGTTGTGCCGTTTGATAGTCCAACAAAAGCGGCATCCGCAGTTGTTGTTGCTCCGTCACCAGGCCAGTTTGTAGGACCGGTAACTCCAACCATCATTCCCGAGATAGTACCTGTTACAAAAGAGTGCCCTAAGAATCCGGCAATATTTTTAATAGTATCAGTTGTGCTTGTCCAGACATTTCCGTATGTAGTAGCATTCCCTGTGCTGGTAAGTTCCCATAATGCCACCATAGAGGCAATGGTTTTTATTGAAAAAAGACTTGAGGTATTTGAAATACTTGGATTATCTACATCGCTTATTTTTATAAGGCAAACTGTTGAGGGTGTGTTAGGAACAATCCAAGCATAGCTTCCGGCAGATGCCGGTGTTGATTCAACTATTGTGCTCCATGTGCTGCCGTTGTCTGTTGAGTTTTCAATTTTAGCATTAGTAACTCCTAAGCCGGTCCAAGTAATATTTTTTGTTGTTCCGATAACATAAGAGATGCCCGCAGATGGTGTTAATAAACTGAGGACTGAACCTGCGGTAACTGCTACAGTGAAGTTAGGTGCATTGTTCCAGGAATTTTTCACTGCACAGGCTGATGCATATAATGTTTGAGCACCGGCAGTTACGGGGGCGGTGTATTTGAATGCCCATGTCATTGAGGTTGTTGCAGGTTTCTGTGCACTTGGATGAGTAAGCTCTCCGCTGAGGAGTTTCATCTTTGGATCATTAGTGATTAAGTTTCCTTCTGATGCTGCAATGTTGATTCCTGCTCCTGTTATTGAAGCAGTGTAAGACATTACCACTTTATAGTCCGCAGTCTGTCCTGTAATTAAAGATGATGGTCCGGAAATTGTCAGGGAAACTCCAGCATTAGAACTTGCGGTATGGCAAGTACAGCCGCCGCCGCCTTTTAGCGTAGTTCCGGTGATTCCGCTAGGAGTTCCGTAAATAATGCCTACAGCAATAAATAAAATACAGAGTATTATTGCACTGCCAGATTTTGGTAAAGATAGTCTACTCATGATAACACCTTAATAAATGATTAAATATATGTTTATGTTTATAGCTAAAATACAGATCATTATTTGAGAACGGGAAATACGATTATTCCATTAAATATATTTTGGAACTTTTGTTCCTATAATAATACTAATTACTAAATATGTCAAGGTATTTTTTGAAATAAAGTTTTTATTCTGCACCTAATTTATAAGTGTCTATTCATTATAGTCATCGCTAATAATGTATTAGAGCAACACTTGATAATGCCATGGAATAATGATTCTGCTCCAGCTTCGTGAATGCTTTTTAAGTGTCATATTGAATAATTTTTTAATATAAAATTAGAATGCAAATTAATGTTTAAGTGATTAAATCATGCTCTTTGGTGATGCATTAATCCTGTCTGGTGAATAATATATGATTTAGGGAATTCTGATGTTATTTTTGAATACCAAATCAGCTATTCCAACATCATATTTGAAAGTAATAATCGGTTTAATAATGAAAAAATATCTTTGGCTTATTTTGTTCTTTACATCACTTTTATCATTTGCTCAAAACAATAAGCAAAATATACGGGGTACCGTGTTTGATAAACTTACTCAAGTACCAATTACGGGTGCAACAATTCAGATAACCGGAAATGCTCTTAAGAGTGGTGCCCGCTCAGATACGAATGGAAATTATGTTCTCGCCAATGTGTCCCCCAGCAGATATGAAATAAAAGTATCGTGTGTGGGATATAAGAATATTACAATCTCAAATGTGGTTGTAAATTCCGGAAAGGAAACAATACTTGAGATTGCCATGGAAGAGAATGCAATGCTGGTCAAAGAAGTGGTTATAACTGTTAATGAAAAAGACAAACCGAGAAATGATTTAGCAAATATAAGTGCCCGAACTTTTTCTATGGAAGAAGTCAACAGGTATGCCGGGGGAAGAAGTGACCCTGCTCGGTTAGCAGCAAATTTTGCAGGAGTTAGCGCACCAGATGATTCACGAAATGATATTGTAATCCGAGGCAATTCACCGGTTGGTGTTCTATGGCGGATAGATGGAATGAATGTAACAAACCCTAATCATTTTTCATCTGTTGGTACAACAGGCGGGGCTGTAAGTGCTCTCAATACAAATATGCTGAAGAGTTCTGATTTTTTAACTTCAGCTTTTCCTGCTGAATATGGTAATGCAACTTCAGGTGTTTTTGATTTGGGCTTTAGAAATGGTAACTCTCAAAAAAGAGAAACAACAGTTCAGTTAGGTGTAATAACGGGTTTGGAAGCGATGACTGAGGGTCCGCTAAATTCTGAAAACGGCTCATCGTATTTAGTCGGTTACAGATATTCGCTTGCGGGAGTAGCACAAGCAATAGGAATTAATATTGGGACTGCTTCAACTCCATCATATCAGGATTTATCTTTTAAGATAAACAGCGGAAACACTCAATACGGTAAACTGTCTATGTTCGGAATATTAGCCGGCAGTAATATTTCTCTCAAAGTTGATAGAAAACCGGGAGCAAATACGCTATATGCACCCGGGGATAACACGGACTTGACAAGTAATTTAGGGATAGTAGGATTAAAGCATTTCAAACAATTAACTGGTGAGTCATTCATAAGTTCATCAATAGGTATAAACTATTCAAAGAATTATCAAATTCAGGACTCTTCTGATATGACCGGTAATTCAGTTAAGAGGAATGAGGAAGTAAAAGTTACAAAACTAGCCTATGAATTTATCTCTGAGTATAACTTAAAAGTAAGTTCGAGTTTGTTTATAAAAATGGGTGTACAAGATGAATTGATGAATCTGAATCTATATTACAGAACACGCAGGCACCTCCCTGAATGGCGGCAAATATGGGATAATAACAGTAACTCTAATTTAGCACAAGCCTTTGTTCACGCTAAATATAATTTAAGCGAGAATATAATAATGAACATGGGAGTACACGCTCAAAAGTTTTTCCTTAATAATTCATTTTCAGTTGAACCCCGTTTCGGTTTGAAATATGAATTAAGCAACAGCAGTTTTAGTTTTGGATATGGACTGCACTCACAAATGCAGCCGCTGAATGTATATTTTTTACAGACTAAGAATCTTGATGGTTCTTATAATTATAACAACAAGAATCTGGACTTCACAAAAAGTCATCATTTTGTGTTGGGGTATGATTTGCAGCCTTTTGTTGATTGGCGGTTGAAAGCGGAAGCGTACTATCAATCAATTTATAATGTACCTGTTAATACATTTTCAAGCAGTTACTCGATGCTGAATACCGGTGCAGGTTTTAAGAGCGACTTAACTGACAGTCTTATCAACAGCGGTACCGGTAAAAACTATGGTGTTGAATTAACAATTGAGAAATTTTTCAGCAACGGATATTATGGTTTACTTACATCTTCTCTTTATGATTCAAAGTATACTGCGAGCGACGGAAAAGAAAGAAATACTGCCTTTAACGGTAAATATGTCTATAATGTTTTGTTTGGCAAAGAGTGGAAAGTCGGTTACGAAAAAGCAAATACAGTAACAGCAGATTTTAAGTTTACTAATGCAGGCGGAAGATACTATACGCCGATTGATATTGAGGGCTCGCGTGCCACCGGACATGAGCAGTTTCAAGGTGAGGCTTATGCATACACAAGCCGCTATTCAAATTATTTCAGAATGGATTTTAAGATTGGATACACAATCAACAGTGCTAATAAACAATTGTCGCATTCCTTTGCATTAGATTTACAAAATGTAACTAATCACAAAAATGTATTCTCGCAAAGCTATGACCATGGCGAGATAAAGACGACATATCAACTTGGATTGTTTCCTAACTTTATATACAGGCTGCAGTTTTAAGAGTTCGAAATATTGAGGGGCTGGTATTCTTGGTTTATAAATCGGATAATAATTGAAGTAATTAGAGAATAAG
>CAIWTC010000415.1 GCA_903915485.1 uncultured Ignavibacteriales bacterium
AAATGCCATCTTGAAGTAATTTATAAATGAGGTTACCATAGGATTATCAGTAGATGTTACCAATACACCAGTGTTTGATCCCCACATAGCTCTACAAGATACACCAATTTGATAGAGTAATCTTGCGACTGCACTGTCAGCAGGAGTAGTCATAGTAGAGATATTGTTTGGCATTATGGAGAAATTGTAATTTGTTGCTCCAAAATTAGCACCAGTATATGGATAAGACCCCCACTGATATCCGTAAGATCCTAGTCCTTGATTTGGATAGTCATGATAAGCTAGGATTTGTCCCATTGCAGTAGATACACATCCAGTGACAGCACCACTTGGGCACATAGCATTGTAAGGCCATACCTGATCCCATGCGGTAGTTAGTAGCGGCGATACTACGGTGTTTGGTGACATCATACTTTTTGAAGAGCTGTTTATCATGTCGTCCCATTGAGAAGAGATTTCTTCCGTAGCAGAAATATTATTTTCCACCACATATTTAATCTGATCCTCATAGTTTTTCATCATAGCCCAGAAGTTGTTTCCCCGTTCAGTTTCATTATTTTTATCAGGGGGTTTCAGAGAGCCTTCTGTACTATAACCAATTATAGGTATCACACGGTCATCACCAGCGATTACCACCCAGCCATTTTTATAATTAAATATATAATAATAGGCTTGGTCGTATTTATCACCGATATTTACCAGCGACAGTAGGTTTGATGTTTTCACATCACTAGTCACCTTTGATAAGAAATTAAAGGCAACTTTTTTGGCTGTTACTTCACTCACAGGAGTGGACATAGCCACATTGCTTGTAGCCATCGCCACTAGCAGCATCAGAATTAGTCTGAATTTGTTTTTCATAGGTTTGATTAGTCTCGGTTTTGGGATACATGTTCGGTCGTGACCGAACAGCAAGGTTAAGGCCTTGAAGCAGGACGATTCATATATGCCTGGTAAACAATTAGTTGAATTGTTTCTATGTATGGACATGACATGTAATATATTGATTATTAATTAGTTGCCTTGAATGTCGGTAATAATTCATTATCCAAATATAAGTTATTTACGTTTGATATTCATGTATTCCAGAATATTTTGCCATTTGCCATAGCGTATTTCGTGGATTATCTTGCATCCCTACGGGACGCTACAATTAGCAGCACATCGCATTTCTACCGACGTTTTGTGCCTAAAGGCACAATTCCCCGAATATGAGAATGGGTTAAGGTTCACTACGTATGGTATTACGTATCAGTCTATGCCTCGCGAAAATTGCACAAACGAAAACTGTTTTGTGCAGCAAATTCTTCGAAAAAGGTCAGTTCAGGCATAGTTAAGCTAGATTATCCAGAATCGCCAGCATATTGTTGTCAAGCAGTGTCAATAGTTTCTCAATAGTCTCCGGTGACATCTTTTTCGTGCTGATTTTCAGGGTTACACCACTGGCCGTTTTTTTCGTATTCCAATTTTTCTGGGTCGGTTTATCCTTGGCTTTCAAGAAGGATGCCAGGTCTTCGCGGCTCATTCCCTGGTGTTTGGCGGCAATGTACACCTCAAACTGTTTCTGCGATTTTCCTGCACTGTCAACTTTTTCGATGCGGCGGATGCTGCGCAGTAAACGAAGATCCTTGATAGAATTCTCGTTTTTGAGGTCGTCGATGATACGGGTATCCATATTCAGCGTGTTCAGCAGGTCGCCAACGTAGGTTTCGTCTTTGCCAATGGCCTTGGATAGTTCCCGCTTGTCTTTAAAGACTTCTGTATCAAGCAGTTTCTGGTAGGTAACAGCCAATTCGATGGGTGTAAGGTTTTTGCGTTGCAGGTTGCCTACTACGGCCATAATCTGTGCCTCCCGTTCGGTACAATCTTTAATGATAGCGCGAACCTGGCCACGGCCGAGGTTTTTATGCGCCATTACCCGGCGATGCCCATCGATGATCTCATAGCCCTCAACAACCTGGCGCACAATGATGGGCTGCATCATTCCGCTGCTTTCGATACTGGCGGTTAGCTCATCCAATTGCTGTGCTGCCCTGGAATTATCGTTTTTTGTTGTTTCATTCAGAAATCTACCCTGGTAAGGCGATTCCTTTAAATCTGATAATTTTATCAGGGCAACGCTTTCTTTGGGGTTTTCTTCGGTCATGGGGTTGGGTTTTGTCATTCGATGAGTGACTTTCCGTATTTATTTGAGATTTTCAATTTCAGTTTCGGATAATCCAGTTAAATCAGAAATGTCCTTTGCCTTCATTCCTTTCCTTAATGCTTGTCTTGCTACCTCAATCTTTCCTTCAATCTTTCCTTCGATCTTTCCTTCGATCTTTCCTTCAATCTTTCCTTCGTCTCTTGCTGTTTCTAAAGAATTTTTTAAATCACGATAATATTTTAAACTATCTTCGTAAGAGCGTACCTGATCTGGTGTAAATTTGGCTATCTCTGCTGTCTCAAAAAGCTTCTCAAAAAGCTTTTCTTTAAATTTATCAGGAACCCTGTCTAATCTATTTAGATTTCTCAATACAAACAACCATTTGTCGTACCTGGTTTCTAATTCTTCAACAGTCTTATTAAATTTGGGCATCTCCAAATAAATAAATGTCAATTTATTGTAGAATACCTTGTTTGTCTCTGTATCGGCTAATTTTACATCGTATCTGAATTTTTTCGGTTCATTTTTGTCGGAATCAAATACAAAATCAAGTATCGCAATGGTGTAAACCGCTTTTAACTCATAATCCCAATCAGCGCGTTTAGCTTGTTCTCGAATGGGAAATGTTGAATAATAAACTGTCCTGTCTTTAAAGAAATTTTGTTTTGATTTCTGAAGCTCAACAATAAATTTCTCTCCCTTTTCATTCTCGCAATATAAATCAAATATTGCCTTCCTGTCAACATCTGAATCCCCAAGTTGCTCTGTTTTCAGATATGTTAAATCTTTTATCTCGCCCTGCTCACCCTTAAGCAATTGGTTTAAAAAATCCAATAACAAATCCTTGTTTGGTTCTTCTCCGAAGAGCTTTTTGAATCCGTAATCGGTGAATGGGTTTATATATTTTTCTGTAAAATCAGTCATGCTGTTTTTCTTACAAATGTACTTAATCAATCAGAAATTTATTGTGTTGAAGCATATTTTAATGATGCCTCCTGAAACAAGAATTATTCCACCATATTTTTGATTTATTTTTGGCATAAATTGCAATTTTAAATTTGTTAATGATTTGTATATTAACATGTTATATGTTATTCGGTCTTGACCGAACACCCCTTTACGGTGTATAGCTCCCATCCACATCGCCATTGCACAATCCTTTGACATTTAGGTTTGTATTGCCAGTTACCTGCACTTCGGGCTGCTCGAACCGCCAGTTACCAGTGGCAAAGCTTGTTTGAAGTCCCACAAAGCGTTTCATCGCCATCATGGCATCAATCGAGTTCACAATTCCATCTCCGTTGAGCTCAGCTGCCAATAGTCGCACTCCTGTTAGTACACTCATTCCCACAAAGTGCTTCATAATCGTAAGTGCATCCGTGGCATTTACTCCGCCCCAGGCATGTGTGCTCTTACAAAGCAGGGCATAACTTCCAATTGCCACATTCGAAAAGGAATACTGCCCTAATGTATCTGTATATACGCTATCTAACACCTGAACACCTGAACATCTGCTTACTTGCACATTTGCACATGGAGTACCAGAAATATTATCGTACTTAATGATTCCATTAATCAGAAATGCAATTTGCATAGACTGGTATTCATAAGCACCAATATCTATGATGCCATTGATACGAGGATTGCCAGCTAGATCTAGAACTGGGAGTAAGTTACTTACTCCAGTCGTGTCACCAGTATTTATACATGGTGAAATAGTAGGTGTAAATTGCAAAGACCAATCAGCCGTCAAGCCGTTGTATCCATTACCAGCACCAGCAGATGGGTTTACAAACAAAGGATTGGAATCCATATTGTTGGTATAGTTTCCACTTGTATAGTTTGCACCAGCACCTGGTCCACCAAATCCAGCCAATCCACCCTGTATATCACAATGATCAAAATATGGATCACAATTACCATCCCAGAGTGAAATTTGTGTCCCCCAACTAGTATTATTAGCAATATTTCCATAGATAATGCAATTTTTAATTATTGCATTTGAATTTGCATCAAAAACCATGCCACATGCATAATCATAATTATTGTTTACTACGGTAGTATTAATAATAAGTGGAGAGGAGTTTATACAGGAAATCCCATAAGCAGTATTGTTGGCAATCAACATATCTACTATCTTTCCAGAATAGTTTTCCAAATACAATGCACCTTGACCACCAGGAATGGGAGTTATATTATTGCAGATTTTATTATTTATGAGTGGTATGGTTCCATACATAATCGCACCACCGGCTCCTTTGTGAGCATAGTTATGATGAGAAGTATTCCACACAAATGCGACATTGTTCACATTCATGAAATAAAATCCTCCACCATCATAATCAGCAACATTATTATGGATGTTATTGTGATCTATACTAGATGACAATGCATCAGTTGTGGTAACTAAAAGCCCGCCACCTTGGCTTAAGGCATGGTTATTGTAGAATTCACAGTACGATATCTTGATAGGTATAAAAGATACGCAAACACCGGCACCCCACATTCCATGGTTGTTGTTGATCTTACAGTGTTCCAATATGAGCTTACCATAAGCAACGCAC
>CAIWTC010000416.1 GCA_903915485.1 uncultured Ignavibacteriales bacterium
CAAACTGTTTTGAGGCTTTTCGTGAGCGCGGGTGGGCTCGAACCACCGACCCTTTGCTTAAAAGGCAAATGCTCTACCCCTGAGCTACGCGCCCTCCCAAATTAAAAACTTTTTATCTATGACTTAATTTGCATTAATTATATCATAGCTTACAAAGATACTTGATTTTTTTTAATTTCGCAACACTTTAGAAAAACTTTTTTAATTTACAGTTTCTTTGGTCACTGTTTCCGGTACATTATCCTTTTTTTCCAATCCAGGGAGTGAATGTTGGAGTTATTAATTTATACCTTTCCCAGTCAGATCTGCCCTCATATTTTTTTTCAAGTAATGGTATTCCGGACACCTTCAGAAGAAGGAAATTTAAAAGTAACGGCCCAAGAAAAACAACTACTGACTTTGTACACGCATAAGAATATAGCGCAATCCCCCACCATAAAACTGCTTCGCCAAAATAGTTGGGATGTCTTGTAATCCGCCATAAACCTGAAGTGATTATTCTGCCTTTGTTTGATGGATTCTTTTTGAAATTACTTAACTGCATGTCGCCGACCGCCTCGACGAGAAATCCAATTATGAATATAACCGCACCCGAAATTTTCAAAACTATATTTTCATCTCCGCGTTTATCAAAATAAACCAGAACCGGAAGTGCTATAAACAGCATCAGCAAACCTTGAAGCATAAATACTTTATAGAACGCAATCCATGCCGCCTTCCTTCCCCAGTTCTTACGCCATTCAGCATATCTGAAATCTTCCCCGCGCCCTTTAGCTCTTGAATAAATGTGGAGCGTAAGTCTTATTCCCCAAATAAAAATCATTGATGAAAAATAATATGCATCAATAGCAGCGTTACCCGATGAAAGGATAAGTGACAAAGTTATCAATATAAAACCCATCCCCCATCCTATATCAACTATTGAATTGTCTTTTTTTATTTGAGCCGCCGCATACATGAATAGCATAAACACTATTACTGTAAACGCAGAAATTGAATAGGTATTAATCACTTAATTTTTCCTTTATGATTTAAATATGCCTGAAATTTTCCTGTTGCGATATTGCTATGCATTATTAGGATTTATCTTTTTTCTGATTGATTCTAGTATCTTGATAAAATGTCCCGGCGAAGTGCTGATATGTGCAGAAATTTTTTTCAATGCAGGTAAGTAACCATCGACTGCGTTTCCCGCGGCTATGATGTGTATGCCTTTACCGGACAATTCCCTTAATCTGACTAACTGCGAGTTCAGTGATGCATCGTCATTGGGATAGACTATGCTCAATAAAACTACTTTGGATTTTATTAATTGAAGCACATTACAAATTTCCTCCGCTGAAAGACTGACTCCCAAGAAAGTTGTTCTCCATCCGCATGAAGATGCATGTGCTGCTGCAATCACCGCGCCGAGTTCATGATATTGCCCTTCAGGGGTTACAATAATAATGTTAGGTGCCGTATCGGGAATTGCATAGCCATCGGATAAATTTGCCATCAACTTTCTAATGACAGCGCTTGAGAAGTGCTCGTGCGATACTCTCAGTTTTCCCTCCATCCATAATTCGCCGATTTTTTCTATCAGCGGAACTACAATATTTTCGATTAGTTCCTGCTGAGAATAATCTACAGAAGCATTGCTTAAGAGTGCATAAAGTTTCCTATCGTCATAGATGCTGATAGCGGTGATACTTTCATCAATAATCTGCTGATGCTTTTCGGTTAAAACATTTGCCTGATTATTTCCGGGGACAATATCATTTAGTAATGGTTTAGATACAAGGGCCAAAAGCTCGTCACTCGAAAGATTGACTAAGTTTCCGATTCTATAACCTGTAGTTGTAAGAGTATTCAGCAGCTTCAGTTTTTCAACATCCGTTTCAGAATATATCCGTTGA
The DNA here is from genome assembly GCA_903915485.1 of uncultured Ignavibacteriales bacterium. Taxonomy (GTDB): domain Bacteria; phylum Bacteroidota; class Ignavibacteria; order Ignavibacteriales; family Ignavibacteriaceae; genus CAIYTF01. Next base: position 1,899 of record CAIWTC010000416.1, read on the forward strand.
TTTGAACTGCTTCGTTCAGGAGTAATAACAGAGTACCTGCTTTCCCATGTCCTGATTCTTATTTCAGGAACCCCTGATAATTTTGCTGCTATTGAGATATTATACAAAATATTCTTTCACTTTTCTTATACATTTATTATACAATCTAATAATTTTAACATAATAAACGACTAAAGCGTTCCAATTATTTTTATAGAAGTACTGTTTTTTTACATTATCCGCGAATCAGCGGTTGCGAACGGCTTACTAACCCATTATATTTCAATGTATTGTGGCATTTTAATGATTAAATCACCTCCCCAAAAGACCACCTCCGCTAAACATTTATTAAAATTTTACTCAATTAAGATGGAACTTTTTTTCCTATACATTAGTTATACAGTTATAAGATAATAATTTTACAAGAATAAAGGTAAATTGTGCTGATACTGTCATTTTTTTTGATTCACTGGTTCGGTTCCCTGTTTTTTCAGTCATTCTTCCTGCACCGCTACGGCGCACACGGGATGTTCAAACTGAATAAAACCTGGGAGAGGATTTTTTATGTCTGCACTTATATATTCCAGGGTTCATCTTTTCTAAACCCAGGGGCATATGCGGTTATGCATAGACTTCATCATTCATTCAGCGACACCAAGCAAGACCCGCACTCGCCGATTTTTTTCAAAACTGCTTTCGGGATGATGATGCGAACAAAAGATTATTATATCGCACTGATTGAAGACAAAATGAAATTCGGAGAGAAGTATATAAAGAATACACCTTCGTGGGAAGTGTTTGACAGATTCAGCAATAAATGGGGTCACAGAATTTTATGGGGAATAGCGTATACTTTGTTCTATTATTTTTTTGCTGAACACTGGTGGATGTTTCTGCTGCTTCCGGTGCATTTTCTTATGGGACCTATTCACGGTGCAATTGTGAATTGGGCAGGTCACAAATATGGTTATCAAAATTTTAAGGATACAGATGACCATTCAAGGAATACTCTCTTCGTGGACTTTTTGGCACTCGGTGAATTATTCCAGAACAATCATCACAAATACCCGAACAGGCCAAACTTTGCCGTAAGGTTTTTCGAGTTTGACCCGGTGTATCCTGTAATTCTATTATTTAACAAAATGAAAATTTTATCATTAAATCACTCTCTTAAACAAAGTTTATAATTTATGAAAAACACTCTAATATCTCTTTTTACAATATTATTTATCTATATAACATACACGGTTGTTTCAACAAGCATTCAGAGCAATCTGTTCACCGAATGGAATTACCTTGCATCTATTCCCTGGATGAAAGCAACTCTAGTTGATTTTTACATCAACACTATCGTGATTTTTGCCTGGATGTCCTTCAGGGAAAACTCATGGGTAGTACGGATAGTCTGGTTAATCCTTTTTGTGCTTCTCGGAAGCATGGCAACAACAATATATGTTTTGATTCAGCTTTTCAAACTAAAAGATGGAGAGCCTGTTCAAAATGCATTTCTAATTAAAACAAACTAAGTTAATATGAACATTGAAAAACTATTATCGCGGAATCTTCTTCCCGATTCACTTATAAGATATGGAATTCGTAGACTCCTTAAACAACGCTTGGCTGATGAAGCCAAAGCAACGCCTGAGGAGCAGCAGCATTCCTTCATGGAGCTTGTCACTGCACTTAAGAGCAGCACATTGGCTGTAAAGACGAAAGAAGCAAATGAACAGCACTACGAAATACCCGCTGAGTTCTACACATACGCGTTAGGTAAAAACCTGAAATACAGTTGCGGATATTGGGCGAAGGACAATCACGACCTCGATATTTCAGAGCATGACATGCTTGTAAAGACTTGCAAACGGGCCGGAATTAAAAACGGAGAAAGCATTCTTGAGTTAGGATGCGGCTGGGGTTCGCTGACATTATTTATTGCCGCAAATTTCCCGGACTGTAAAATTACAGCAGTTTCAAACTCAGCATCGCAAAAAGAGTTTATAGATAAAACGGCGAGACAAAGAAAACTTGATAATGTGAATATCATAACAGCGGATATGAATCATTTCACAACCGGTGAGAAATTCGACAGAATTGTATCTGTTGAAATGTTTGAGCACATGAGAAACTATGAAATGCTATTTTCTAAAGTCTATTCATTTCTTAAACCCGCCGGCGAAATGTTCATACACATTTTCACACATAATAAGTTTGCATATCTGTTTGAAGTGAAAGACGAATCAGATTGGATGTCCAAATATTTCTTTTCAGGGGGTATCATGCCGAGCAATCACCTACTGCTTTACTTTACAAAAGATTTTGAAGTATTGAATCACTGGGTAGTTGACGGAACGCATTACGAAAAAACATCAAATGCGTGGCTCAAAAATATGGACAATCACAAAAACGAAATTCTTAATCTATTCAGCAAAGTGTATGGCGAAGAAAATAAAATTAAATGGTTCGTATACTGGAGAGTTTTCTTTATGAGTTGTGCGGAACTTTGGGGTTATGAAAACGGGAATGAATGGTTCGTAAGTCATTATCTATTTAAGAAACGCGGCTGATATGAAACAAATATTATCATTGATTTTACTTTGCGGACTCTGTATTGCCGCCGCCCCCGAAAACTCAAAAGTTTCTTTCAGCGGAACAGCGTTTGATTATAGGAACGGAAGTTTCATATACACCGAGAATAATGAAGTCCGTCTTGAGAATAATACTATCAAAGAAATCTCAACAAGATATAAAGATTCTAAAGGTAACTTAATTGCAGAGAGAACCCTAACATATAACGGCGACCCAACCAAACCTAACTTACTTCTTAAAGATTTCAGAATAGGTTATATCGAAGGTGTATCCCAGATTGGGAACAACAAGATTAAAGTTTTTTACAGGGATAACTTTAAGTCAGAACTTAAGGAAAAATATCTCGACATATCCGAACCATTCGTAATTGATGCGGGTCTAAATGCATACTTCAGGCAAAACTGGAGCAAGTTGAAGAATGGTGAAACCTTAAAGTTCTTATTTATTGCTCCCGCCAAACTTGATTATTTTACTTTCAGAGTTCAAAGTATGGGCGTTGTAAAAGTCGGTAATCGTGATGGATTAAAACTTAAAATGGAACTGAACAATTTCTTCCTCCGCACAATGCTCGACCCTATGATAGCAGTGTATTCCTTAGATGACCAAACCATATTATCCTACGAAGGAGTTTCAAACATCGTATCTGAATCAGGGGTAAACTATAAAGTAAAAATTAATTATGATAAGGTAAAACAATAGATGGAAAAACTGGCAATTATAGGCACCGGAATCGCGGGAATGGGGGCCGCTTGGTTTCTAAAAGACAAATTTGAGATAACAGTATTCGAGAAAAACAATTATGTTGGCGGACACACAAATACAGTAACAGTGAACGAAGACGGAACCGATGTTTTCATAGACACTGGATTTATGGTATTCAATAAAGTTACTTATCCGAACCTGATTAAACTCTTTGACAAACTTGAAGTACCCATTAAGAAAACGGATATGTCTTTCAGCGTACAGCATTGTGAAAGCAGACTGGAATATTGCGGCAGCGGAATTAACGGACTTTTTGCACAAAGAAAAAACATTTTTAATCTGCAGTACATCAAGATGATTTTTTCTATAAACAGATTTAATAAAGAGTGTCTTGAGGTATTAAACGATACTTCGTATAAAGACTATAGCCTTGAAAAGTATATTCATGAAAAAGGATATGGTAAAGATTTTCTTTATAAGTATTTGATTCCAATGAGTTCTGCTGTTTGGTCAACCCCTCCGGACTTAATGCTTAAATTTCCGGCGAGTGCGTTAATACAGTTTTTTTATAATCATGGGTTTCTTGGTTTAGACACACAGCATCAATGGTATACAGTTATAAACGGAAGTCAATCATACCGGGATAGAATTATTGCCGGTTACAAATCAAAAATTCATACATCCAATGCGGCCAAATCTGTCTCCAGAGTTAACGGCAGGGTCATTGTCGAAACTATTGACGGCACTGAACATTTTTTCGACAAAGTTATACTTGCATCCCATGCGGATGAGAGTCTTTCACTGCTTAAAGATGCAACGGAAAGTGAAAGAAAACTTTTAAGTCCGTTTAAGTATCAATACAATTCTGCAATACTGCACACCGATTCATCAGTTATGCCTAAGAACAAAAAAGTATGGTCATCATGGAATTACCGCATCGAGACACATG
>CAIWTC010000417.1 GCA_903915485.1 uncultured Ignavibacteriales bacterium
ATGAACCGTTAGGTATTCCGGTTGATTTATACCACGCACCGCCTCTGTCCATTGAATAGTATAGACCGTCACCGTATGTTCCTGCAAGCACTTCACCATCATCAGCAGTTCCTACTGACCAGACAAAATTATAACCTAAGTTACAGTTCGTCCATGTGGCACCGCCATCGGTAGATTTTAACAAACCGTCACCCAAATTACCGGCATATAATTCATTTTCTTTGCTGACCGCAAGAGAAGTAATCGCAAGCGAGGTGAACCCATTCATTGCAATAGTTTTATCGCCATTCTTAACAGCTTTATTTGCAACCGGAGAAAGTCCCCATGTTGCACCATCATCATTGGATTTATAAATTCCAAAGCCCCAGGCAGCAGCGTAAATATTATCCGATGAATCGCTAACCAAAGCACGAGTATCATATGTTGGGTAAGTAGAACATTTATTCCAGGAATTACCATTGTCATTCGATTTGAATACACCGGTTTCAGTTGAAGCGAATAAATGGCCATTTTTTGTTTTCAGAATTGACCAGATACAAGCATTTGTCATATCATTATTGATTCGGGTCCAGGTGACTCCTCCATCTAAGGTACGGTAAATTTTTCCGCCAAGAGTACCTGTAAGCATATTGTTATTCTTATCATTTGCAACACAAAGAATAATTTCATTGTTCGCAAATGTTCCGACTAACTGCCAGTTTGCAGCACTTGGTGAAGAACCGGAATTTGTCTGTAAATGAATTGCACAGTTTGCCATATCGTCTTCTGAGGCAACACCATTCCCCGGAGTTGAATCAGGATCGTTCTGATCAGTTGAAGTAATTTCAGCAGTATTGTCGATGTACTGGCTCATCGGAATATTTCCGACAAAATCGCTCTTATTAAATTGACCTGACCCAGTCATGTTGTTGGCAATAAATTGACCATTAATTGCACCTGCCGGGAAATATACGGTCGCACGAGGAGCCAGCAATGTACCGCGAATATCCATACCATGAAGGTGAATGCTGTCCGCTTCATAGAAATTGTAGAGAACATTATTGATTGATGTTCCGTTTACGCTTAAACCACCGCTCCACTTCATACCGGTACCGCTAATATTTACAAGTGCAACAGAACCATTTGGCACATAAATTTCGACCGTATGTGTGTTATTCAAATCAACACCATTGATTTGGAATACATTGTAAAATGGATCCGCACCATTTAATGTTAATTTTCCCCAATCAGAAGAAACCGAACCTGTAACTGACTGATTGCTTAATGATGTTGAAAGATTCCTGAGATATGTCTTTGCCGCAGCAAAGTTTATGACTGAATCTTTTCTTACATTACCATCAAACATTGTAACTGCATAAGAAGGCAGATTAGAGAGATTTCCGTAAACTGCATTTCCACCCTTGATACTGCCGCCGTTATAAGTCAAATTTCTACCGCAGACAATCGCATCAGCAGTTCCATGAGAAACTGGAAGTTTTTCTCCAATACTGTAACCCGTAAGCGTTGCATCTCTGGCAACTGCCATTTTCCCTTCTGTATCACAAGAAGGTTGAGTTATATCGTTTAGTATAAACACATTATACCCGGTAGCTGGCCCAAGATTAAATGATGCAGATGTGAAATTTGTATAATTAACTTTTACGCTTATGGTCAGCGTTTTATCCGCACCGCTAGGGATGGTGCCAATATTCCAAATACCTGTTGAAGTATCGTAAGTGCCTACTGTGGCAGTATGAGATTGATATATAAATCCTGAATTAAGAACATCAGTAACTTTTACATTTGTTGCGGCAACCGGGCCATTATTATGAACTTTTACAGCATATGTAATGGTTGCACCATCAGAAGGTAGACTATCACTTACAGTTTTTGTGATGTTTAGGTCTGCGGATTGTGCCTGAATTCCCACACTATCAGCGTGATCACCTAAAGTTGGATCACTCTCATGCATAACAGTCAATAGCGCTTTATTAAATATCTGTGAACTGCTATTTACCGTAGCGACTAAACTAAGTGATGCGGAGTCAGCAGCATGGATTGTTCCAACTTGCCAGTTCCCATCAAAAGCAGTGTAGATACCTTGGGAAGGAGTAGCAGAAACAAAACTTAATCCTGAAGGAAGTTTGTCATTCACAACTACTCCGGTCGCTGAATTTGGTCCGGCATTGTGAACTTTGATTGAATATGTAACATTCTGTCCCGGAGTAGGATTAGAATTAGAAACATTTTTTGAGACAGAAACATCTGCTATTTTTTGTGGAACAGTAACAGAATCAAATCGATCTGAGCCGCTATTGTCAGGCTGATCTGAGCCGGTAATTCCGGCAATGTTTGTTATAAATCCGGCAGATACAACAATTGCTTTAACCTGCAGTGTTGCCGAATCACCATTCGCAACTGCTCCAACTGTCCAATTTCCGTTTGTAACATTATACAAACCTTGTGTTACGGAACTGCTGACAAAAGTTAATCCGCTTGGCAGACTATCCTTTGCTACTACACCTGTTGCATTTGCAGGTCCTGCATTTTTAACTTTTACTATATATGTAAGAGTATCTCCAACATTCGGATTCAGAGGAGAAACAACTTTATGCATAGAGAGGTCTGCTGTTGTAATAGGAGTTACAGTTACTGTTGCCTGGTCATTCTCTCCGGGTTGGTTATTGTCAGGAGTTGAATTTGGATCTGCTTGATTGCTTGATTTTATTTCCGCCTTATTTGAAATTGCTGAAACACCTGTAACTTGTGCCGTAACCTGAAGCGTTACTGAGGAATTAACCGGGATTGTACCAATGTTCCACAAACCACTTATATTAGAATATGATCCCTGTGAAGGTGTTGATGAAACGTATATCAATCCTGCAGGAAGCATTTCATTTACGGTAACACCTGAGGCGATGTTTGGACCGGCGTTGTGTGCAGTAATCGTATATGTAACATTTGTGTTAAGTTGTGGGGTGTTGTTACTGACAATTTTCGTTAATGAAAGATCAGCTACTGATGAAACAGATTTACTTGTCAATGAACTTTCACCTGTAAAATCACGGGTTGGAGCCGTTTGGTTTTTGTATGCAACCGTAGCACGATTTTCAACGGCGGCTAAATCAGCAACCGGTTCTGTAACTACAACTTTAAATTTAAAACTTGAACTGACACCGGGAGCTATGGTACCGACTGCAGAACTTGAAGCACCCGTACCTAATCTCACTGTAACAATACCGCCTGCAAATTCTGCCTGGTCATCGCCTGAAGCATCAGTTTTTGAACCTGTATTTGCACCGGTCAAAACGGAAATTGAATTTGGTAAAAAGCTTTGGAAATCCCTGATAGAATCTCTAATGACAACATTTGTTGCCCCATCTTGTCCATTATTAACTGTTGAAATTGTATATTCGAGGATATCGCCCGGGACTACTGAACCGCCATTTAAATCAACGACTGTTTTTGTTGTTGAAAGATCAGGGGCAAATAAATCAATAGCTGAGGTAACAACACCCGGCAAATAAGATTCTCCGCCTGTTGATAAATGTATAGTAGCACTTGTGGCGCCATTTGCAAGAATTCCGTTTGCTTTAATAACATCACAATCTAAACCCAGTTGGTTAGCATAATCAGGATTTTTTGCACTAATTCGAGTACCGAAACGACTTATTGAACTATTGAAAAAATCATCGCTTCCGTTGATTGCATCTTTAATTATTGTATTGTTTAATTTAAAAGCATCACCGGTATAGGTATTATCGCCATCATAAGCGACGACACCCAATTCAACATTCACGGGACCTGCAAGAGGAGTAGTAAAGCCGCTTATTGGGATGGCCACATTGGAATTATTCCCGGAGACAAGCGCCAATCCCTCGAAGACAGTTAAATTTCTCATTGGGAGTGAGGGGTCGCGAGTTACAACTACTAAGGCCCAACCGGCCCATTTGTTAGTGCCCGTTCCTGATTGAACATTCGCCACTGTGTAATTTCCTGAACCTGCACTCTGAACTAATGCAGTAACATCCTTAAAACCCTGATATCCGTATGAACTGTTAATTACAGTTCCTGTTAAGCTTGTGTAGGAATTTGAACCGGGTGCCTTAAATTTTACTTGTTCTTTTGCGGCACTGGTTGGTACTCCATTCCAGTAAAGTCCTGCCCACAGAACCGATCCACCTGTAGGAATTGTGTAATTTGCAGTGCTGGAATTAAATGTGGAGGCATCCCCGTCGATATCAACATAACGCATATTATAGTCGTTATTTACTCCGCTGCATGCTCCCGCCGGGCAAGTCATCAAAGTATTGCCTATAATATAAACCGTTCCTTTGTCGTTGGTCTGATAACGAATTCCGAAAGACTGGACTATTTGCGGAAGTGCGCTTATTGATAAAAGCACTACGAAAACAAAAGTTTTTGTTAATTGTGTGATATTCAACATCTCTATCTCCAATTACTGAAAAAGAATTACCTTGCAAATTTTATACCCTAAAAATATTTGAAAATGGAAATAAAATCGAATTAATTTGGTTAGTACAATGTTCCATTATGAGAATTATGCGCCATTATGATACACCTATTTTTTACATTGTCACCTGCAACTTATCTGAATTACTATGTACTCAATTTAGATCTGAGGGAACATTTCTATTTGTACATTATTTGCTTTCAAAAATTATTATTGTAGTGATGGAATAAGTATATTTGAAAGTTATTTTACTAATTTAGATTTTCAACTA
>CAIWTC010000418.1 GCA_903915485.1 uncultured Ignavibacteriales bacterium
CCGATCTGTAGTAAACTAAATAAATAGCATCTGAATTGTCTTCGTACGGCATAAAAACTTGCCATATTGAAGAGATTCCGGTTTGGGGTATTTTCTCATTAGTTTGGTATTTCGTAGTTTACTGAATCATTTTTAAGAAAGTTTGCTTTTGAAATATTTACTGCTCCTTCTGCTTGTCTTCGTATCTTTCGCAGAGCTAAATGCTCAGTTGCCGTATGCCGAATTTCATGCGAACTATTCAAAGAAGGCTTCCTCTGCCGGGAGCCTAAACACAATCTGTATATTCATAAAATTTTCCGGTGAATCAGAATTTGCAAACCCCCGGTCATACTACGATGGATTTTTCAACAGCATATCTTCTGCATCCCTCAAGAGTTATTACAGAGAAGTTTCATACAACAAATTAGACATTTCTGGTTATTTATACCCCGAGTGCGCAAGTACAATCAACCTTTCCTATACATTCCCTAAGCCGCGAGGTTATTTTCAGGATTATTCCGCATCTAATACAATTGGATATGCAAGCGTTAAAGAGGGAAGGCTTAGAGAGCATGAAATACTTGATAGTGCTGTTAAGTTTATAGCCCCGCAAGTTCCTTCCTCGCTGGATTTGGATTTTGATAATGATGGTTTAGTGGATAATGTGATGTTCATCCTCAGCGGAAGTGCCGGTGCCTGGGGTGATGTTGGATTGTGGCCGCATAGCGGGGCTTTGGATTCATACGATGTTCGCCTAAACGGGGAAAGAGTATTTCATTATTCAATACATCTCGATGAATATGTGTCGGTAAGTGTGTTTGCGCACGAAACTTTCCATGTCTTTGGTGCGCCGGATTTGTACAGATATTTTGTGAACGCCAATCCTATTGGTTCTTGGGACCTGATGACGGGGGCCTCGGGACATATGGGTGCGTATATGAAGTATAAATACTCCAATAAAAAGTGGATTACCGACATCCCAAAAATTTCAAAATCAGGGAGATACTCGTTAAGTCCGTTGACGACAGATACAAATAATTGTTACCGAATCGATTCTCCATACTCAACAGATGAATACTTTGTTCTTGAATATAGGAAGCAGTCAGGACTGTTTGAGTCATCGCTTCCGGGGTCTGGACTTTTAATTTATAGAATTAATACTAAGGCGGGGGATGGAGATGGTTACGGGCCTCCGGATGAGGTTTATTTGTTTCGCAAAGGTGGTACACCAACAGTGGAGGGAACGGTTTCTTCGGCTTATTTTTCTTCTACCGCCGGAAGAACTTCGATTAATGACTATACTTCCAATCCAAAAAGTTTTCTTTCCAACGGCAGCAAGGCAGGTCTTGATATTAAAAATATAGGTGCAGCCGATGCAGTAATTTCTTTTGATGTTACTATTGTCGACTGCAGCATAGTTCAGCCTTCACAGAATTCTGTACTAAGTCAGGGGACACCGGCATCAGTTCTTGTTTCTGCTAAGGACTCGGCGCTAATCAGCAAAGTGGAATTATTTTTTGATAATGCTTTGGTCACAACACTTAATTCATTCCCTTACTCATATCAATTAAGCACTTCAAGTATTTTAGCCGGCTCGCATGTACTTAAGGCGAGGGCAACTTCCTTATCGGGAGTTTACAAAGACGACGAGATAAATATTTATATATCGGAAAGTAAACCCGTTGTGCAGATTTTTAGTCCGCTTGATTCCATAACAGTTCAGCAAAAAGATACACTTGCAATACTAATTAACGCGGTAAGTCCAAAAGACTCCATAATTGCTGTAAGATATTTCCTTGACGGTATGCAGATTGCTGATTTGTCATCCTCTCCGTTTTCATATTCGCTTTTACTTTCGGCGACCGGTTACGGTAAGCACATTCTTAAAATTACTGCAGTGGATAACCTTGGCGGAGAGGGCAGCTCACAGTTAATTATATTTGTAGTAAGTACTCTGCTAGCCGAAAATTTTGAGGGGACATGGCCTCCGAAGGGATGGTCAATTAATTCATCGGTATTTGGATGGTATCAATCA
>CAIWTC010000419.1 GCA_903915485.1 uncultured Ignavibacteriales bacterium
AAAAGGGATAAGGGAAAAAGGGAAAGGAATCTCAGTCCCTATGTTTGTAATTGAGCTATGCTAAAGTGGCATAAGCCTAAAGAGTATTATTTTTGATTATTCGACTAATCAATAAAACTCAAAGACTTATGCAGACACAAAAGACGGGATTAGATTTTAAAGGACAAAATATTTTTGTCGGAATTGATGTTCATTTGAAAAGCTGGGCAGTAACGATTTTGACAGATAATCTGGTTCACAAGACGTTTACCCAACCGGCCTGTGCAGATACGTTGTCAAACTATTTGAATCGTAATTTCCCTTGTGGCGATTACTATTCAGTTTATGAAGCTGGGTTCAGTGGTTTTTGGACACATTACAAACTGAAGGAAATGGGAATAAACAACATCGTCATTAATCCGGCAGATGTCCCCACCACACAGAAGGAACACTTGCAAAAGGATGATCCGACAGACAGTCGCAAGCTTGCCAGGTCATTACGTGCCGGAGATTTAAAGGCAATCTATATTCCAGAGCCATCAACATTAGAAGATAGGTCTCTGATCCGGCTGCGGGCAACTTTGGTAAAAGATATGGTTCGTTTCAAGCAGCGAATAAAATCGTTCTTGCACTTTTACGGGATATCTATTCCTGCGGAATTTGAGAAATCAGGGACGCATTGGTCTAAACGGTTTATGAAATGGCTCAATCAGGGAGTTTCGCTTCAGCACGAATCAGAAACGTTGAAAGTATTGGTACAAGAAGCCGGGCAGCAAAGAATACTGTTGCTGGAAGTTTTACGAAAAATCAGAGTTTTGTCCCGTAATGAAAAGTACGCAACTAATATGGAATTATTGCGGACCATTCCGGGAGTTGGATTTATCACAGCGATGACTTTCTTGACCGAAATAGAAAATATAGAACGGTTTGAAAATACAGATCATTTTGCCGGTTTTGTAGGATTAATTCCCAATCGACATTCTAGTGGGAACAAGGAAAATAATGGGGATATGACCTTTCGCGGACAAACAGCCTTGCGCAAATCCTTAATCGAGAGTTCATGGTTTGCAGCCCGGCTTGATCCAGCCCTTTCAATGAGCTTTAATGTCTATGTCAGGCGGATGGAGCCTAACAAGGCAATCATCCGAATTGCAAGAAAGGTTTTGAACCGGATATATTATGTACTGAAAAACAAAAGTGAATATGTGTCAGGAGTTGTTAAATGAATCCTTAAAACAATCAGCATACCAAGGTGACCGCTAACAGTCTCTTGCAGCCAGTCTGCTTTCTAAGAATGCGGCACTTTACTTATAAAAACTGAAACAGGGTAATGTGGCATTTTGTCCACTGATAGAAGATTGTTTTTATAGGACTTTTAATCAGCATTGGCGAAGAACACAACATTGGATTTTCTTTAGCCATATTTGGATTCCTGTATAAGTAATAAGGAAGGCCCGAAAACCTCCCCTTATACAGTGTATCCGTAAAGAGTATTGCTGACAGGTTGCTCCCCAGCAGAGCCTGTGTCCTCTTCCTCTTTACTACATGTAAAGTTAATGTACTGAGAATAAAATATTTGAAAAATTACTGAAAAAGATAGTCGAAAAAATAATGCTCCAAAATTTGGATTACAACATAGAAGAAACTGTTTAAAATTTGAAAAGACACATAAAAATCAAAAATTAACCCAGTCCCTGAAGTGTGATTTTTCCTGCCAACCATCAGTCTGGGATTTTTCGGGCTCCCTTCAGGGTTTGACTGCCTGCCGCAGGCTGGGGGTGAACCCAAAAATTAAAAAATATGAAATTTAAACAGTTTCTAAGACCTTAGAAACGAACAAACTTTTAACGGACTCCAATTACTCCGCTGCCAGAGTAAATTTATACTTTGAGGTAATTTTTGCCGGCGAAATACTCGGGCCACCCGATCCCATACCACCAGGAGCACCGGCACCACTCATTCCACCGCCGCCACCACCTCTAGGACCACCACCGCCACCGCCACCACCCGGAGCGCCACCCGGAGCACCTTGCGGGATGG
>CAIWTC010000420.1 GCA_903915485.1 uncultured Ignavibacteriales bacterium
ACAATCAGTATGCAGTTACTAGCCCCTTTGAGTTGAGATAACTGGGTATCTGTGATGCTCGTTGCATCAATCACTACAAAATGAATTGTTTCAAGGTTTGCACTTGCTGAAAGGTAATCTTCGAATTTTAATAAAGGGTATGAATTGGTTTTTTCGCCTGAAGATTCCCATAGTTCATAATCTTTAATAACAGAAAGATTTTGTGGAAGTTCAATTGAACAGGATTGACTTCCAAGATAAATCATATCGGCGGCCTGGTCGGAAATATTCCATTTGTCTGAAACTTCATCAAAAGTATAGCCGATTTTACGAAGAATATTTTTATCATTTAATGGTGCGGTTGAAAAATCAGCAATCACAGAAGGCGGATTATTCGCACCCAAAGAAAGGGTTTCTATAGAGTGTCGTCTTTCAAATGCAAAAGGGTTTACCGGGTAAGTTTCAATATTCGGAATGTTCAAGGCAGTGCTGTAGTTGCTATATCTGTCGCGCAGTGCAATTGCAACAGGTACTTCAAACTCAGGCTCTTCCGTAAGTGATACGCGAATTGTATCGCCGATGCCGTCTTCCAGCAAAGAACCTATTCCTACCGCAGATTTAACTCTTCCGTCCTCGCCGTCGCCTGCTTCTGTAACTCCCAGGTGCAGGGGATAATTCATTCCTTCGGCAAGCATAGTTTTCACAAGCAGTCTATAAGCCTGAACCATAACAAGAGGGTTGCTTGCCTTCATAGAGAGGACAAGATTATAAAAACTATTTGCTTCGCAGATGCGGATAAACTCCATGGCTGACTCAACCATCCCAAGCGGTGAATCACCATATCGACTCATAATTCTATCTGAAAGCGAACCATGATTAGCTCCGATTCTCATTGCGGTACCATGGTCTTTGCAGATTTTCAGCAGAGGGGTTAAACGGGAAGCGATTCTTTCAATTTCAGCATTGTATTCTGAATCCGTGTATTCTAAAGTTTCAAACTTCTTTTTATCGAAATAATTACCCGGATTGATTCTGACTTTTTCTACGATTTTAGCGGCAAGTTCAGCTGCGTTCGGTGTGAAATGTATATCTGCTATCAACGGGACATTATAGCCGCGACGCTTAAGTTCTTTTTTAATTTCAGCTAAGTTCTGCGCTTCCTTCATAGAAGGCGCAGTGATTCGCACATATTCACATCCCGCATCTACCATCCTTATGGTCTGTTCGACTGTGGCTATTGTGTTCATCGTATCGGTCGTCGTCATCGATTGAATACGGATAGGATTGCTTCCGCCGAGGGGAATGTTTCCTATGTTTATGTCTCTTGTAGACAGTCTGGAATAGTTCGTCAGACTGTTGCAGTAAATCTGAAAGTTTGTAGTTTCGTTGTTCATTAATTTCTGATAAATATCTGTTAATTCTTTATTGGTTTTGAAGTTATTTTTAGTGTAATTTATTAAAAACAGTTTTCAAAATTATTAACCTAATTTTAAAATGTAAAAATCGTATAATAATATAATATTTCCTTTGCCATGAAAATAAAGGAAATTTTTTGAATTAAAGCAGTTTACATAACTATTTATAGATGAATGATAATCCAAAATAATGAAGGCATGAATACCGACAAACTTCAAAACAATGAAACATTTATTGACCTACCGAAAGCATTAGAGTTCTTGGATGATGGGATTGTTGTAACATCTCCCGAAAACATAATAATATATGTGAATGACGCTTTCATAAGACTTTACGGTTATGAAAGAACTGAACTACTTGGACAAAACATTGAAATAGTCCGAGTGGCCAAAACTTCAATGCAACTAATTAATAAATTTATTGCCGATGCAAACCAAAAAACCTGGCGCGGTGAATTATTAAACAGAAAAAAAGATGGCAGCCGCATATATATAAATTTATGCACAAGCAAAATTTATGATGCGGCCGGCAATTGCACATCGATAATTGGTGTTGCCCGTGATATAACCGCTCAAAAAATTGCTGAGGTTAAACTGCTTGAGGCAAAAAATTCAGCCGAAGAATCTTCTCAAATAAAAGAACAGTTCTTAGCTCATATGAGTCACGAGTTCAGGACACCGTTGAATGCAATAATCGGTTCAACATTTTTGATACTCAGTAGTAAACCTGATGAGAGGCATCTAAATTTTATTGAGGCAATCCGGATATCGGCGGATAATCTATTAAGTCTGGTAAATAATATGCTTGATTTTTCTAAAATACGGGAAGGTAAAGCAGAGTTTCATAATTCGGTGTTTTCACTGAGGGAAATAGTCCGTCAGGTTTTTCATGTGTCCAAGATATTTGCTGATAAAAAACATATAGTTCTTGAATATATAATTGACCCCGATGTGCCGGCTTATGTGAATGGTGATCCCACCAGATTTAATCAGATATTGCTCAACCTGATAAGCAACGGAATAAAGTTTACCGAAGCCGGAAAAGTAAAAATGCTTATGCATGTCTACGCTATTGAGCAGGACAGAATCATATTCAAGATAGATGTTTCGGACACAGGCATAGGCATCATCGAGAAGGATATTGACAATATTTTCGACGACTTTGTACAAGGGGCAAATTCTCTAAATCTAAGAAGGGCCGGTACCGGACTTGGGCTTTCGATAAGCCGCCGACTGATTGAACTGCAGGGCGGCTCAATTTCAGTTCAAAGTACGGTTGATAAAGGCTCGACATTCTCTGTCTTTATTCCTTTC
Organism: uncultured Ignavibacteriales bacterium; assembly: GCA_903915485.1. GTDB lineage: Bacteria > Bacteroidota > Ignavibacteria > Ignavibacteriales > Ignavibacteriaceae > CAIYTF01. The sequence continues at coordinate 2,709 of CAIWTC010000420.1, forward strand.
CAAAAAGCCGCCGTGGAAAATGATGCTGTCTCTGATACTGCTGAAGTGATTAATACCAAAGAATTGATAAATAAGAAAGCATTGGTTGTAGAGGACAATGAGTTCAATCAATTGATCATTAAAGAAATGCTGCATAACCGCGCAGTACTATTTGATGTGGCAGATGATGCAAAAAAAGCGCTTGCATTGATGTTCCATAATCAATATGATTTCGTTCTGATGGATATCGGTTTGCCTGACATGGCGGGATATGAATTGACTGAATATATCAGAAACGATTCATCGAATCCTAATCGAAATGTGCCTATCCTGGCTTTGACGGCATCAGCCTCTGTGGATGAAAAATTGAAAGCACTGAATGCGGGAATGAATGACTATATATCAAAACCATTCCCTGAGAGTGTGCTTCTCAGGAAAATTATTGGTGTTCTGACTTCAAGTGATTTTGTAAAATCTAACTCTGATGTAAATCGGAAATTATCAGATCAATATGAGTTTGTTTTTTCCGGGGTATATTTTAAGCCTAAATTGCTTTTGGGCAGCAAAGGAATCACGGTTTCCTTTCTTAACGAAATTATTGATGCATTTATTGACAACGCTCCTCCCGCGTTGATTGAGCTAAACAGCGCCTTTGAACTAAATGACTGGAAATCCGTAAAGAGGATAGCACATAAAACAAAATCAATGTTCGCCTATTTACATTTGAAAAGAGCTGTTAAGCTATTGGACTTATTAGAGAATTTTAAGTTCTCAAAAGGTGATTTCAGTAAACTGCAGAATTATCTAATAGAATTAAATGCAATGAGCGGGGAAATAATTGAAGAAATGGCTGCGGCAAAAACAACACTGAAAGTATATAAAAATGATTAGGTGTTTGATTGTAGATGATGAGAATATATCACGAAAGTTTTTGGAGCATTTTGTCGGTCAGACAACCCCATTAATCCTGGTTAAGTCCTGTAATAATTCTGAAGAAGCGGCCAAAGTTTTAAGTGAGGAGAAAGTTGACTTAGTGTTTTTAGATATTGAAATGCCGGGTAAAAGCGGGCTTGAACTTCTGGATCAGCTTGAAGTAACGCCATTGATTATTCTTGTATCGTCACAGGAAAAGTACGCACTAAAATCCTTCGACTATGAAGTGGTTGATTATCTGCTTAAGCCAATAACATTTCAAAGATTTGAAAAGGCTGTCTTAAAGGCACAAAGACAATTTAGTTTCAAGGGAAACTCACCGCTTGATAAAACAATTTTGTTGAAAGCAACAAACAAAATTGTTAAACTAATATTTCGTGATATAATCTATATTGAAGCAAAGGGAGACTATCTGCAAGTCCATACCGCTGATAAAAAAATATTGGTTCATGGTACAATGTCAGAAATGCTTTCGAAGCTTCCTCCGGCAGAGTTTTCGAGGATTCATAGGTCATATATTGTAAGGGATGGAGCAATCGAAAAGTTTGATAAATTCTTGGTGCATATAGGTGGTGCAGAGTTGCCATTAGGTGAGTCTTATAAGAAGGCATTCTTCTTAAAAATAAATATATAACTTAATCTGCTTTGCATGTATCCTTTGAATGCGAAGGCAGGGAGCGGTTAAAATAAGAATAGCTAATGAATTAATATTTATTCAAATCACACCTACACATCATTATCTTACTTCCATATCTAGAAAAAAAACACTCCGGGTCACTCAATAAACAATAATTTCAAATCTAAATTGTCAAAAATCATCGATATACATATTGGTAATTGATTAAGTGCGGTTTTAAAAAGTCAAAAATCAGGCCAATTTCAATCAAATATACAACTCAAAAAAACTGTAAACTTATTAATTGCCGTTCGTAGACGAAAATGATAGTTTCGTCTACGCGAATGAATGCTTGGTCGAATATAAATTTGTAAGTGAGAAATTTTGAATAAATTTCGTGTAATTAAAACAGCAATTAATAAAGCTGGTGAGTTTAGAAGCAAATCAGTAGTTGCGGTTTTAAGAAAAACAGAATTTTGAAAACCCGTACTCAATATACGGAATACATTTAAAACAGATCTTAACAACATCCCACTCTAAGTGCGGCTGTTATACCTCGGTGTAGCGGTCGCATTATTTTTTTAAACCATTCTGAACAAATTTAGCCCAAAATCCCAAAATCTTTTACAATAAAATGAACAAATCTCAGTAT
>CAIWTC010000421.1 GCA_903915485.1 uncultured Ignavibacteriales bacterium
CCATGCAGTGTTTCAGAATAACCAATAAACAGATATCCATTTTTATTTAAACTATTATATAAATTACTTACTACCTTTATCTTCGAGCGCATATCAAAATAGATAAGCACATTTGCGCAAAAGATTACATCAAAATTCAACATCATTCTCATATCAATGTCATTGTATAGATTCATTACCTTGAATGATACATTCTTCTTTATCGAAGGATCTAAAACATATGAGTCGCCATTTGACCTGAAATATTTTTTCAGGTAATACGGCGGTGCGTTTCTTATTGAATAATCTTTATATATACCCTGTTTGGCTGTTTCCACAACTGCATAGTTAATATCCGTCCCAACTATCTCAAACTCCATCGACGGATATTTAGGCTTGATAAACTCATTCAGCATAATTGCAATTGAATATGCTTCTTCACCCGAAGAGGAAGCCGCACTCCATATTTTCAATTTATTTTTATTCGCCCGCATAGGATTTTTGAGTATTTCAGGAACCAGTGAGGAGACTAATGCCTCCAACTGCGGTTGATTTCTAAAAAAATATGTTTCGTTAATAGTAATTGCTTCGTATAAATACTTTAGTTCCTGCCCCCGTTCATTCCCAAACTTTACAACATCCATATACTTATCATATGAGCGGATTCCAAGAAAATTCATTCTCTTCATCAGTCTGCTCTCAAGTAAATATTTTTTATTGTCCTGAAACCAAATTCCCGTTTGCTGATATATCAAAAGCCGCCAGTCTTCAAACATTTTATCTGTCAATTGACTTATTTCACTCGGAGGAATGATTGAAAATTGATTGATTTTTGAAGCCGCGTATTTTTGTTCCGGTGCAGATGAGCCAAGTGGATTCATTAGCTTCCTTCCTCGTCTGAACTGCCGGAGGCTAAAATCCATTTTATGCGGTCCCGAATCATTTCCTCGCTGTCGTTCTGGAAAATCCCCGCAAACTCTCTAAGTTTATCGGGTGTGAATACTTCTAATAATTCTATAAGTCTTAAACGATTCCATAGAATATTATCGCTTACCATCTGCTCGAAAAACGCTATTGCCATATCGGGCTTTATCATAAAGAGCAATTCCATAGCAAGCTTTCTAACCTCTTCATCAGGGTTCGACAAGTGGTATGAAAGCGAATCGCACAAACTTACAATCTCTGTTTCCTGAAGGGAACTTAATGTTGAACCGTTCCATTCCTCTAAAAATGTTTTCAGCAGTTCAAGCAAGGCGCGGAGATTTCTGCTTCTGTCAGATAAATTATCCATTAACAAACGCAGTGTATTTGGGCCGTCTTTACAAAGGTATGGTAAAATATTTGTATCTATTTCTGAATCATTGCCGAATATTTCCAGACATGTTTTCAAAACATCTTCATCTCTAAAAGAAATGATTAATGAGGAAGCGGCAAGTTTGTAATTTTTCTCTCCTTCACACAAAGTGGAAAGGATTTTTGATTTTGTCAACTCATCGTAAGGGATATCAATATCGTATTTATCACAAAGTTTTTTAAGCGAAAGAATGATTGCCCAGGTGTAAGGTATTTCACTTTCACGGAGTTCCGTAAGAAGAAAATAAAACGAACTTTCATCGCCTAGGTCGCCGATACTTTCAAGCATTGAAAACTTGGTTAAATCCGTTGCTGCAGCATAATTTTCCATAATGAAAGCCGCTGCCTCCGGTGAACCGATTTTCCCAAATGCCTCTATAACCGTCGGGCCATAAAGCTCACTCATCTTATAGACTTCAATTAAGTCCTGAATTGCGTCAGCATATTTAATATTTCCCAACGCCTCTGCACATGCAAGCAGAACATTCTCATTTTTTGATGATTTCATCGTTCCAATGATAACATTTGCAGGTGCGGGGTCCCCGATTAGTCCCATTATATCAATAATGAACTTTGCATCATCGTCTGTTGAATCAGGCAGATAAGCAATCAGTGAAGGTATTGCCGAAACTCCTATTCTCAGCAGAATATCACACACTAAATTTCTTAGCGCAATATCATGTGAAGATATTAGTTTTACAATTTGTGAGGGGATTGCCGGGTTTTCATTGAAAGAGAGGGCCATTCCAGCCGCATCTCTTACGCCCTTGTCGCTGTCCGAGAGCAGTTCAATTACTTTTGCTAGCTCATTTTCAGTAAGCGGCTCCGTAAAATATACTTCTGCCGCCCGCCTTCTAAGCTCAGGGTCCGGACTGTTGAGGTCTTGTACTATTGTTTCTACATCCATCATAAATTAATTTTGTTTTCTCAATTATCGAATGATTTGGGAAAAATATTTAGCCTTCCCGCCAACTATTTTCTCTAAATACAATTATCTCAATGATTTAGCAATAAATGTGCCGAGAATATAATTTTAGCAAAACATGTTTATTTTGAAATTGCGTTATTCACTCACTCCCTTACCATTTCACCACCGAACCCATTCAACCTAGAGATTTTTTTGTCGCACGCCCCACAGGGCACAAAAAAACTGCACTCAATCCGCACAATCCTTGATATACTTCAATAATTACCCCCAGCAATCAATTTCCCGTTATTTTGCTTCACTTAGCGTATGTTCCCCCTCGCCATTTACCATTCACAATTCACCATTTACCATTATGTCCCATATTAGCCACATGCAGATATTTCAACATTAATATTTTTTTCATAGTAGAAGAATTAGAATTGCTTTTTACCTTATTTTTGCTTAATTAAGTATCGAATAATAATAATTTTGGTAAATGAGGACCCACAGAAAATTTCAAGAAGCATTTGAGCTTATAGAAAAAGGATATAGATACCAGCGCAAGGGAGCTATTCAACAAGCTATTCGCATTTATAAAGCATCGCTTAAAGTTTTACCTACGGCAGAAGGTCACACCCACCTCGGGTGGGCGTTCAGTCTTCAGGGCGAATACAAAGCGGCTATATATGAGTGCTATCTTGCTATTGAACTTGACCCTGATTATGGTAATCCGTATAACGATTTAGGCTACTACTTCCTCATTTTCAAAAATTACGAAAAAGCAATTTCGTGGTTCCTGAAAGCACTCGAAGCAAACCGTTATGATGATAAACACATTGCATTGTTTAATCTCGGCAGGGTTTACGAACTTCAGGGCAAATGGGAAACCGCAGTTGAATATTATTATCAGTCTTTCGAAAAGAAACCTTCATTCAAAGATGCTTCTTACGCCGTACTGCGTCTTCAGGCATTATTAAATTAATTTTCCGTTGAAACGATTCTCCTCACTTCTGTTTTTATTTTTCCTTTTAACTACTTCCCTTTTCCCGCAGGAGGTTTATAAACTTAATTGGACAAGCGAAAGCATTCAGTTAGGCTCTGCATTGGCTTTAGAAATAGCTGCTGACCAAATCAGCACTTCAATAAAACCATTGACTCTTGCCGAAATCAGCAGTCTTGATAAAAACTCAATTAATTCTTTTGATAGAAGTGCCGTCAATAATTGGAACACTAAGGCCGGTTCGCTAAGCAATGTAACTTTAGGATTGAATTTCATCGCACCCGCAATTTTACTTTTTGGTGAAAGAGGCAGAAAAGAACTCACCACCGGAATAACCATGTACAGCGAAACCATGCTATATGCGTTAGCAGTTAATCAAATCACCAAGATGCTGGTTAAACGCACCCGCCCCTACAATTATAACAGCACCGTTTCTTCAAGTGAAAAAACTACTTTAGATGCGCGGCTCTCTTTCTACTCGGGGCACACAACAATTTCGTTTGCATCCGCAGTGTTCTTATGCAAAACTTTTTCGGACTATTACCCCGACTCAAAAGCAAAGCCTTATGTAATAGGTTTTTCGCTGGCAACTGCAGCGCTCACGGGCTACCTGCGTTATGAGTCAGGCAATCACTTCCCGACAGATATCATCACCGGTGCAGTAGTAGGCTCCGCAATAGGATACTTTGTTCCGTATTTCCACAAAACATCTGCCTCTTCCGAAACAAGCGATAAAGTTTCCTTCAATGCATCCGCAAGCCCTATGGGTATTGGGTTCGTGGTTATATTTTAGTTAACACTAAGGTCTCTGCGTTTTATTTGTTTTCCTTCAAATACTCAGCTTAAACAAAATTCTCCTCCCCAGTTAAAAAATTTTCCTTACAACTTTAGTCTTTTTATATTAAAAATAACTTGATTCTATACAAAATAATTATTAATTTTAATTGTTGTTATGAACATATTATTAGCATTGTGGTTTGTTGTATGTGCTACGTTATGGAAAAAGGGTTCCGCTATATTATCCACCCCCAATATTTTTAACCTAACTGTAGCAGTTTTTGGTTTCTTTTCTTTACTTTTTATAGAAATATAACGAGATAGAGGGGAGGATATCGATATTTTAAATAATTCAACAAGCGCCATTGCGAGATCGGGCGAGGCAGAAATGTCTATTTCGATTCTTGCCGGAAAGTCACAAATGTCAAAATTTCCAGAACAACTCGCTGTTTCCGTTTCCTCGATCTTATCACATCTTAATAATATAGAAATTCCTGCGGCCATTCTTGACAATGGAAAAAACATCTATGCAGTAAATTCCTGCTTTTGTTTATCTCTTTTAATAGATGAAACTAAAATATCCGGAACGCACATTAGAGAGTTAATTCCCAGTCTGCAAAAATGGTCGAGTACGGATGCCTATAAAACAAAACCCTTTAATTCTAAAACAACTATCGAGCTTCATTCAGGACATAAAATTTCTTGCAGCATTAATGTTGAACCCATCTCCAACAAAAATGAAATATTTTTCCTGATAACATTTCGCGAAATAGCAGATAACAAAGAACTGCGGAAGCACCCTATTCATCAGCCTCACTTGGATGCTATTATCTCTATCATGCCTGATGCCGCTCTTATTACTCAGAATAATTTGATTATTACAGCCAATAGAGTTGCTGCAAATCTTTTCGGAGTGAGTAATGAAAAAGAATTAATCGGCAGGGAGATGCATTCCTTAATTTCCCCTGAAGATGATATCATTCTTAAGTTAAATCTTAGAACCGGTGAAAGAGTTGCATACAAAACAGACGGCAGCTTATGCGTAGTTGAAGTATTCGAAAAATCACTCTCATTTTCAGAAATAGAAATTACTTTAATTATACTTAAAGATGTCACTACGGGGAAAGAACCACTATGTTCACACCCCAGGAAGTGCTCGCTAATTGAACAAAGTCAGGAGTTCGGCGGCATACTTAACACCAAAGGTCAGTTTTCGTATATAAACCCCGCGCTATTAAGTTTCACGGGTTACGAATCCAAAGACCTCCTCAGCAAAGGCTTCGTTACTCTGTTCGCTAATTATCAGTCAGATAAAAGCGTTCTTGAAATTTGGGATAATTTGGAAAAAGGCATCCCCTACTCCGGCACAGTGCTGTGCAAAAAAAGAAGCGGTGAGTTGTTTTACCATGAAAGCACTTTGAATCCGTTAAAAGATGCTAACGGTGCGCTCATAGGGTACATAATATCAGGCAGAGATGTAACCTCAAGAATCTTATTTGAACAGGAATCATCACAGCACGAAAAGCGTTTTAGATTAATTGTAGAGCATGTTTCTGACATTATCTTCCTGCTCCTCGGAGACGGAACCATTGAATATGTAAGCCCTGCGGTTTTATCATCGCTTTCATTTCTCCCCGCTGATTTAGCAGGAAAAGAATTTACTTCTTTAGTTAAAGATGATTCGCGAAAGTCTGTCAATGATATATTGATCAAATCAGCATCCGGTGAAACAAAAGATTTCTCGTTTGATGTAATAATGATTGATAAAACCAGGCACTCCAAAACCTTTGAAGCTGTCGGCAAAATGTTCTCCGAGAAAGATAACATCAATAAATTCATTGTCGTGTGCAGGAATATCGACCAGCAAAAAATACTCCTTGATGAACTTCACCAATATAAGGACAATCTTGAAACACTTGTTTCTGACAGAACATCCCAGTTATTAACTACAAATGAGAAACTGAATAACGAAATTTCCTGGCGCAAAGAGGTTGAAGAAGAACTTTCAGTCAAAGATGAAAGACTCGCACTTGCACTGGAGGTTTCCGCTTACGGTCTATGGGATATTAACTTTGAAACGGGGTCAATCTTTTACAACGAGCGCTTTAGCGATATACTTGAATTCTCGGGAGACAAAAAAGAGATAATGGACTTAAAAAGTTTTGAGTCATTCATTCACCCTGATGATATTCATTTATTCAGAGATAAATTCAAGAATCACCTCATGGGTAAAAGTGAAGTATTCGAGATTGAGCACAGGCTTGTATTAAAAAATTATGTCAGGAAGTATGTTTCCCTCCGCGGCAAAGTAGTTCTCAAAGACAGCGATGGGAATGCATCAAGGTTTATCGGACGAATCGAAGATATCAGTATGCGCAGAAAAGTTGAAGAAAAACTTCAGAAAGCTCTCGAGCGCGAAAAAGAACTCAATGAAATGAAATCCCGTTTCATATCAATTGTATCTCATGAGTACCGCACTCCCCTTGCAACAATTCTTTCCTCAGCTGAAATCTTAGAGTTATATGACGAGCAACTGTCGCCTGAGAAAAAGAGTGAGCAATTATCAAAAATAGAATCATGCGTTGATGAGATGACGCAATTGCTTGACGATGTCATAACAATAAACAAATATGACATGGAGAAGATAGACCACACAATTACTGAATTTGAAATCATCTCATTTTCCAGAAGCATCATTCATGACGCTATTAGCATTATGAAAGTTGCGCCACACATACATTTCGGATCTAATCTTAACGAATTCAAAATTAATTCTTCACTGACTCTATATAAGCAGATACTATCTAATCTTGTAACCAATGCCTGTAAATATACTCCGTCATCAAAAAGTATTACTATAACAATATCAATCTCAGCCTCTCATGTGTCTATTAAAGTTGAGGATCAGGGAATCGGCATTTCCCCTGATGACCAGAAGCACTTGTTTGAGCCTTTCTTCAGGGGTTCTAATGTGGGCTCTCTCTCAGGTTCAGGGTTAGGTTTATCAATTGTCAAAAGGTCTGTCGACATTCTTCAGGGGACACTTTCAATGGAAAGCACTTTACATATTGGAACAACTTTCACAATTGAGCTGCCTTCAGATTACAATATAAATTCACGGGGTGTATAATGAAAAAAATTCTGCTTGTTGAAAATGATAATGCTTTCGCACAAAATCTCAAATTTCATTTGGAACAAAAAAGATATAAGGTAATTACTGCTTCAACAGGCGAATCAGCCTTCGAACTTGCAGCGAGTAACTTACCCGATTTAGTTCTCTCAGAAATTAACATAGGTAATATTAACGGCTTCGAATTGTGCAAGAAACTTCGTGCGCTTCATCTAACGAAAAAAATTCCATTTGTTTTTCTGACTGCAAAGTTTGAGCCTTCCGACCGTGAACTGGCTTTGACTGTTGGTGCAGATAATTTCTTAACAAAACCCCTTAGAATAAAATTGTTGATGGAAACTGTTCACTCCCTTATAGGGAAAAGCTCTTTAATCAATGAACGGATATTATTTATTTCAGAAGATATTGAGAAGTCAACTGACCTAAAAGATTTTTTGGAAAAGCACGGTTACCAAATTTTACTTTCCCCTTTTTCTCATGAAATAATAGAAATCAGCAAAGCTTATAATCCGACAGGTGTATTGCTTGATTTTGTAAGGGAGAGCAGTACTACCGATGAATTAATACTTACATTCACCCAAGAATATGGTCCAAAGCATGTTCCTATTATTGTCTTAGGAGTAGAACAAGAATCATCGGTTTTCAGGAAAAGGATGAGCGATGAGGCAAACGACTACTTTGCAAAACCTGCAGATTTCTCCACTATTCTTGCCTCAATTGAACTGCACCTTGATAAATGCAGATTCAATAAATATGTTGATTCAGCTGAGTCTCCTGCCGCGATAGGCGTTATTGACAAAGAATTAATAAATGCAATTGCAACCCGGAAAGAACTTAGAAAAAGAAAACAAAAAAGTATTTTAATAATTGAAGATGATATCGACCTGATGAATAATCTTCGACTGCAGCTTGAGCTAAATCACTACCTGGTACTCTCTGCTGAAAACGGCGAAGTTGGTATTGAACTTGCGGACATTAACCTTCCTGATTTAATAATTTCCGATATCATGCTGCCCGGCGTTAGCGGGTACGAAGTTCGGGAACAATTAAATAATAAAGTCATCACTAAAAATATTCCGTTTCTTTTTCTTAGCGCTAAAGTAGAATATGATGATATCAGAAAAGGTATGGAACTTGGGTCTGATGACTACCTGACAAAACCTATCAAAATAAAATCATTACTTCAAATTATAAAGAAGCGAATCGGCAAAGAGGTTCTTCAAATTGCACAAATACAAATACCCGTTGAGGAAGTGCCACAAGTAATAAGTCCGGCAAATGAAGAAACACAAGTTACTCCGCCAATAAGAAACGAAAAATTCAACGACTTATTCAAACGGACTCGCGAAATAGTACCTGAAGAGAATATTGTTCCCTCAGTGGATGCACCACTGGAAGTCGAGAGTATTGTACCGCCAAGTAATTTTGATGCATTCAAGGTTCTTTTTTCGGAAAACCAGGAAAAAGCTGATTACCTCAGTTTTACTCACAACGGTATTATGGTAATCCGAGTTAATCTTCATCGCGGCGTTGAAAAAGAAAGTGCCGCATTTCACCTGTATATACTTGCTGTTCTGCAGCAGAAAAAACATAAATATGTTATTGACTTGCTGAATATCGAATTTATAGATGCAAGTTTTTTGGGGGTGATTGTTGTTTTTCAGAAGCAGGTTAGGCAATTAGGTGGAAAAGTAAAACTAGTTATCAAGCATGAACTCATGATGAATAATCCAATATTTTTTCATGGAATAGGCCGTCTGTTTGAAGTTTACAAAGATGTCATGACAGCAGTAAACTCAGACTAAGTCATTAGATAATAATTCTTTATTCAAAACTATTAACTCATTTACAGCAATATTGTTATTTTGCATTACATTGCTCAGAAATATTTTACAACTCATAACAAATTAAAAATTACGGTGGGAATATGTTACATACAATTATAGGTTCAATCGCCGGTGATATCATCGGCTCAGTTTATGAATTTAATAATTCAAGAAAAATTGATTTCGAATTATTTTCCCCGGGCTGCACATATACCGATGACTCGGTACTTACTTTTGCAGTTGCAGACTGCATTCTTAACGGCAAAGATTATTCAAAAACTATTTGGGAATACGGCAACAAATACCCCGGAAGAGGTTACGGCGGAAGATTTCATTTTTGGCTGCATACCGATATGCGTGAACCATACAACAGTTTTGGAAACGGCTCTGCAATGAGAGTAAGTCCCGTTGGCTTTGCCTATGACAATCTGGACGATGTACTTGCCGCCGCAAAAGAGAGTGCCGAAGTCACACATAATCATCCCGAAGGCATTAAAGGCGCACAGTCAGTCGCCGCCGCAATATTCCTTGCAAGAGCGGGCAGCAGCAAACAAGTTATCAAAGACTACATCACCTCATCTTTCGGCTACGACTTGACTAAAACCACCGACGAAATCCGTCC
>CAIWTC010000422.1 GCA_903915485.1 uncultured Ignavibacteriales bacterium
AAATTGGGCATATCCTTCGTGGGAAAGCGACAAAAGCAATCTTGCCATTCAGTTCCGTGTTTATAAAAAAGGAGAAGTCGGAAAATTTATGCTTGTAAATCCTCGCCCAATAATTAGGAACGATGCTGCGCAGCCTGAATTTTCAACCAGTGTCTCAGCAGACGAAACTGAAACTGAGTATTATGTTACCGCAGTTGACCCGATAGGGAATGAAAGTAATCCTTCTATAAGTGTAAAAGTAAAAACAGTAAGTGATGAACTTCCTGAAAAACCAGACAACGCTGAAGCAACTGCAGGTGAAGGTTTTATAAATATCGTATGGAAAAATGCATCGCAAACTGCTATAAGCGGATTTAACATATACAGAAAAGAAAATTTGGATAATAAACCCGTTAAACTAAACTCGACAATAATTCCGCCAAATACTCCGTTTTACACGGATACCACAATCCGAAGCGGAGTAATGTTTTATTATTTAATTGCAGCAGTTTCAAAGGGTGGTAAAGAAGGAAAACTCAGTAATGTTGCCGCAACATTATATGATGATAAAACCCCACCTGAAATGCCTTCTGATTTATTAGTTAAGATGTCGGGTAAATATGTAAAGTTAGAATGGAAAAAATCAATTTCTAAAGATGTCAAAGGCTACGGCATATACAAAGGAACGACATCCGGAATACTTGCAAGGATTGCGGTAGCAGTCGGATTATCATACATTGACACCGGATATACAAAGGAATGCTTTGAAGCGGGAGGAAAATATTACTATAGTGTTTCTGCAGTTGACCGTTCTAATAATGAAAGTGAAAAGTTAACTGAAATAAAATTTACATATGTTGATAAAGTGGCGCCTGAACTGCCGTCTCCATTCAATGCCAGTATAAAAAACGGAAAAGAAATAGAAATTGTTTCAGGTAATTCAATATCCGGAGACATTGCAAAAGTTAATGTTTATAAATTGACACCCGGTCCAAAAGCAAAAGCGGTTTTGCTTACTTCATTATCTAAACTACCTATAAAATTAATAGACACATCGGTTGTATTAGGTAAAAAGTATGTTTATTCAGTAGAACTTATTGATACTGCGGGAAATAAAAGCAAAATGGTTTCGACCGATACAGTACTCTTTAAGACTCTTTTCCCTCCGCCGATGGTCCCTTATGTTTCCGCAGTGAAAAAGCAAAACGGAACAATTATCAAATGGGTCGCGGTTATTAAAGATGATTTGGCAGGTTATAATATTTATCGTTCTGATATCGCAACAGGTGTGTATCAAGTTGTAAATATCAAACCTGTGAAGGGAATAGAATATATTGACAAACCCGGCAGAGAGGGGATATTTTATAAAGTCACAGCAGTTGATATCTCAGGAAATGAAAGTGAGCCTAGTGAATACGCTCCGGTATTTATAGGAGAATAATAATGAGTAAGTTATCTATCTTAATCCTGATAGGCTTATTATCTTTTAGTGCTGAATTGTTTGGGCAAATTCAGGAGGACATTAGTACACCTGATACCTCAACCGGATTTTCAGCAGCAAAGCTGGTAAAAGATAATGTGAAGTTTAGTTTGGACATGGGCTCTAACGGAGAACTGTACCATGTGTCAGGCAGGCAAAGTCAACGCCCCGGAAGTTCAGGGATGATGTACTTGCGTCCTTCAATAAATTTATTTGACAGGTTCTCCTTTAGTTTAGATCTGTTTTTATCAACTGAAGGAAATGGGGCCAAGCAAAGCATGAACACAGTTGCCTTTAGGCCGGAGTGGAGTTGGGGCAAACTTTATTATGGTGATTTTAACATGGAAATGTCCAAGTTTACACTTACAGATGTGAAGATAAAAGGTTACGGTGTGGATCTTTTCCCCGGAATATTTAAGGTACAGGCGTTTTCAGGTAAATCCCAAAAAGCAATTTCACAGGATGCGATTTCATCCATGTATGAAAGAACGATTTATGGAGGTAAAATAGGATTGGGCGATTTAGGAGGGTCACATTTACATTTCTCATTCCTTCGCGTTTATGACAATAAGAATTCTCTTTCACATGATATTTTCAAGCAGATTGATACGACAGCTGTTTCCGGAGGCAGTACCCGTATAGACACAAATTATGTGGGAGTAACTCCACAGGAAAATATGATTGCCGGAATAAACTGGGGCCTAAAACTTTTCAATAGTGTATTTCAAATTAAAAGTGAAATGGCTGTAAGTGTATTCACAGCCGATTTGTACAGCAATGCCATAAACAATAAGGATATTCCCCAGGCGTTTTCAAAATACTATACTCCGCGTTTTACAAGTAGTGCAGATGCTGCAATCGCAAGTGAAATGGCCATCAATATGAGAGTTGTGCAGCTGAAAGGCGGATACACATATGTAGGTCCGGGATATACTTCTCTTGGAATGGGTACACTGATAAATGACAAGCAGATAATTAACGGCGGACTTGGAGTGAATCTGCTCTCAGGTAATTTAATCTTGCAGACGAATTTCCAAACTCAAAGCGATAACCTTGCAAAACAGAAATTATATACAACTCAAAGAAATAATATCGGGGTTAATCTTTCGGTAAGACCTGTCCAGCCGCTTTCAATTTCAATTATTTCAAATATCAATACTATGGCGAACAACGCAAAAAATGATACACAAAAAGTTGATATTAAAAGTGCTTCCTATGGAGTTAATACAAGTCTGCAATTTGATTTGGCAAAACTGAAGCATGTATTTAATGCGGGTTTTAACACACAGATTTCTGAAGCAAAGAATATATTGCGTGGTAACACACAAGTATCCGCTCAGGGGATAACATTTGGGTTAAACACAACTTATACGGAACAGATTAATTCTACACTATCGGCTAACATTAACAGTTATGCAGTTGGTAACACAAAAAATTCAACTAGTTCTTTATCTGCAGGCTTTAACTATAAAATGCTTCAAAATAAATTAAACAATGCATTAACATATTCGATGGTAACTTCCGAATCCAGTTTATCTAATGTGTTCGGTTATCAGGTAAGTTATCAATTATTTGAGCAAAGCAATATTTCGCTGCAAACAAGAGTTACTTTATTCAGTGGTAAAGGTGCTAATCCTCTGAAATATAGTGAATCATCAACTACATTTAATTGGTCGTATAGAATTTAAGTTTGCATAGGGTGGTGAGGCTCAGTTGATTAGGTCGTGGTATTCGCCATGAAAGTTATAAGTTAAGTTCAAACATATTTGTTCACTGAAACATATACACTTCCTGCGTAAAATTTAGCGAAAGCATAGTTAATAAATTTTAGCAAATGATAAC
>CAIWTC010000423.1 GCA_903915485.1 uncultured Ignavibacteriales bacterium
GGTCAAACCCCTCATGTTACTCCTGATATAACTTTGATTGGACCGAATACGCAAAGCGGATTTGGCGGCAAAGTATTAGGTGCTGACTTAAATGGCGACGGATATGGAGATGTTATTGTATCCGCCACAGACGCACCGGATGTTAACACTCATTCGGGACGTGTATATGTTTATTACGGTGGTGCATCTGTTAACGCAACTCCGGATGTAACTTTAAGTGGAGTTGCAAGCAGTTATTTTGGAACAAGTTTAGCCGCAGGTGATTTCAATCATGATGGTCATACTGACCTTGCAGTAAGTGCAATGCTGTATAATGCATGGCAGGGAGCTGCTTACATATTTTATGGAAATGGAAGTGGAGTCAATACTACACCTGACGTAACTTTTTACGGTGAAGTTGTGAATGACCAATATGGGCGTTCAATAACTGCGCTTGATATGAATAGCGACGGCTATTCTGATTTGGCTGTCGGTGCTCCTTTTGGCGGAAGCAGATTAGGCAGAGTTTATGTGTACCTCGGAGGAAGCAATATGAATAATGTTGCTGACTTGACAATCACAGGCTCTGACGGCGGTGATGATTTATTTGGTATGGAAGTAGCAAATGCAAAAGATGTTAACAACGATGGTTATGAAGATTTATTGGCGGGAAGTCAAAATGCCCTAAATCAACAAGGTAAAGCTTTTGTTTTTTATGGTGGAAGTTCGCTTAATGGAGTTGCTGACTTGACCATAATCGGTGATGCAGGAAAATCATTTATGGGTGAACAGCTTGCAGGGCTCGGAGATATTAATCACGACGGCAAAAATGAATTTATTGTCGGCGGAACATATTGGAATACTAACTGGCGAGGTAAAGCGGCTGTTTATTATGATGAAACAGCTTTGCAGGCTGGTTCAGTATCAATTACTGCTCCTAACGGCGGAGAGAATTGGTACGCATTATCAAGTCATAATATTACCTGGAATGCTGTCAGTGTAACAAATGTTAAGCTTGAGTTTAGTTCTGACGGCGGAACAAATTGGTCAACAATAGTTGGCAGTACGGCCGGAAATACGGGAAGCTATTCATGGACAGTTCCCAGCAGTCTATCTGTTAACTGTAAGGTTCGCGTAAGTGATGCTGCTTCTGCGGCAACCAATTCAGTAAGTGCTGCGGCCTTCACTGTATCTGCAAACCCTAATCCTAATGTTCCGATTCTTGCATATCCTACCAATGGAGTAACTATATATACTAATGCTCCTTCGTTAAACTGGTACTTAGGTTCTGCTGCTTCGCAGTTAACTTTTGACTTGGAAGTATCTACTGTTTCTGATTTTGCTTCAGGTGTAACTGCTTATACAGATATTTCTACTAACTACTATTTGATATCCGGTTTATTACCCGGAGGTTCATACTATTCACGAGTACGATCTAAAACTGTTGACGGATTTTATTCTTCATGGTCAAGCACCGGTTCATTCTCAATCTATGCGGGTAATTCAAATATGCCTGCAGTTCCTGCATTCAGTTACCCGAACAACGGAGCAACGGTTTGGCAGACATCTTTTAACCTGAACTGGTATGTTTCATCTCCGCTGCAGGGCGAGACCTATAATTTACAGGTTTCCTTGTTGCGTGATATGTCTTCGCCTTTTGTAAATGTGCAAAACATAAATGAATTCTATTACGGTGTATCGAATCTGACTACAGGAACGACATACTATATGCGTTTACGGTCGAAGTTACCTAACGGCACATATTCATCTTTTACCGCAGTTGATAGTTTTTTTGTCGGAGGTTCTGTTCAGAATTCCTCAGTAATTCCAGTGTTCAGTTACCCTACGGGTGGAGTAACAATTTACACGACATCACCTTCAATCAACTGGTACTTGGCAGGCTCTGCACCTGCTCAGGATTATAATTTACAGGTTGCAACTGATAATGCGTTTGCCGGTTTACTTGTAGATGTACAATCGATACAATCTATTTCTTATAACATAACCGGGTTGTCTCTGGGTACAACTTATTACACGCGAGTGCGGTCGAGAGCAGTTTCCGGGAATACATATTCTGCGTGGTCAAACACAGGTAGTTTTACAGTATCTTCAAATGGATATGCTGTGACGCCTCTACCGGGAAATCCAATAAGCGGTCAGCAGATTACAACATCTTCACCGCAATTATCCTGGTATATTCCGACGGCGGCACAAATTGCTTCGTATCAGGTTGAATATGCAGCAGGTGATGCAAGTCCTAAGATTATCTCCGATATATATTCGTTTTCAGTTGCATTGAATAACCTCACTGCAAACACATCATATAAATGGAGAGTATCGGCCAAAAATCAGGATGGTTCATTTACTGCGCCTTCACCATGGGAACAATTTTCTGTAGGTGAAGTTTCTGCAATACAGACAAATAAAGTTTTACCCGAAGCATATAGTTTGGGTCAGAATTATCCAAATCCGTTTAACCCTTCAACGAGTATCAGTTTCAGTGTTAAGAACTCAGGGAATGTCGTGTTAAAGGTTTATAATGCTTTAGGAAATGAAGTTGCTTCGTTGGTTGATGAGTATAAACCGGCAGGCAATTATAAGGTTTCATTTAATGCATTGAAATTGTCAAGCGGGGTTTATTACTACCGATTGATAACTGCAGGATTCAACTCAGCGAAGAAAATGATTTTGATGAAGTAAAATCAATCTGAATTTATCTTGTAAGAAGCCGTTGGGTATAAGCCTGACGGCTTTTTGCGTTTAGAGGATTTTGAGATTAACACTTTAGGTTTCTCTCTTAAAGAGATATAATTTTGGTTGAGTATTCAGTTTGTCCGTCTTTCGTAACGAAGGAGCTTAAAGAAAAAACAAAACTATATTTGTGTTCATTGCTAATATATTTATGAATAAATTTCATTTCATTATTTATGGATTTTATGTTTTCTAAGTTTCGTGAGCCTGTTAATGGCTTGACTCATCTATTTGCTGCATGTCTTGTGGTTATTGGCGTTTTGGTTATAGCAATCAGCGGGCACCCAACAATGGAAGAGGGTATCGCATTAACAATTTACGGTTTGGCTCAAATGCTAATGTTCGGTTCAAGCGCATTTTATCATTTGAGGAAAACCTCCCCTGAAGGATTAAAGAGATTAAGGAAATTAGACCACTCTGCTATATATCTTTCAATTGCGGGTACATATACGCCAATCTGTCTTTTTTACTTCAGCGGCTTTTGGAAGTGGGATATGATTATCTTAGTATGGATACTAGCAATTGCAGGAATAATTTTCAAATTAATATATCTCAATGCACCAAGGTGGCTCTCA
>CAIWTC010000424.1 GCA_903915485.1 uncultured Ignavibacteriales bacterium
AAAAATGAAGGTCGATGGCTTTATTTTTTGGTTCGAATTTTCGCTTTACTATCGGCGTCCTTAGGGCTATGCGCTATTATAGGCTGGTCTTCAGGATATTCTTCATTAGCATCATTCGGAACTGCATCGGTGCCAATGGCACCAAGCACTGCAATCCTTTTTCTAATATTCGGAACTGCATTATTTTTACACGGAAAACTTCCGCAAGCAAAAGCTGTATCTTTTGCAGGAATTGCTGTGTCTGCAGCAGGCATAATTATTTCGCTTATACTGTTTATTTTGAATGTTACAGGAAATCTTTCAACACATGAATTTTTTGGACTGAACATAATCCAAACAAGCGGACTTGTAACTATCGGACATATGTCTCCTGTTACAGCAATTATGTTTATTTTGACGGGTGCATCATTCCTTTTAAGAATTCTTTCTATTAATAATCCCCAAAAGTTAATCCAATCTTTTATCATATCGAATTTTGTACTATTGACAAGCATTGTTTTGCTGTGTGCTTACTTTGTCGGAACACCCTTTCTTTACGGAACATCTATTATCCCCCCTGCTTTACCCACATCGCTGGGTTTTACATTGCTGAATGCAGCATTGACGCTGTTATCTGTTCATGTTATTGACTTTTCTAAAAAGAGCGATGATGCTCCGGCAAGAAATGAGATTTATTATGCTATAACATTTTTAGCAGTGAGCGTTATAATATTAGCAATTATAGGGAAAATATATTTTGCCAATTTTAGTGAAGAATTTAAACAAAATGCAGGGAATCAACTTCACTCTATAGCGGAGCTAAAAGCAAGCCAAATTCATCAATTTAACAAAGAGCGATTGGGAGATGCAAATATTTTTTATCAAAATAATTCATTCTCTATATTAGTAAATAATTACTTAAAGAATGATAAAGATGCTGCCGCCGAAAAAGAACTGCGAATTTGGCTAAACAAGTATCAGGCAGTGTACCAATATGAATCTGTTTTTTTATGTGATGTAAAAGGAAATCCAAGAATTACAATCCCCGACAAAACAACACGAATTTCGAATTCCATAAACAACGAAATTCAAAAGATAAATAAAACACTGAAAATTACTTTTGTTGATTTAAATATAAACGAATATGATAAGAAAATATATTTAGGTTTACTCATCCCGATTTTTGATGACATCAATGAAGGCCGGGTTATAGCAACAGTATTTTTGCGTATCAATCCCGAAAAATATTTATATGAGTTAATAAGTCGTTGGCCCACTTTAAGTAAAACAGCAGAAACATTGATATTAAGGTGTGACGGAAATGATGCATTGTTCTTAAATGAGTTGAAGTTTCAAAAGAATACAGCACTTAATCTGCGGATACCGTTGAGCAAAAAAGAAGTACCGGCAGTAAAAGCGGTTTTGGGCGAAGAAGGAATTGTTGAAGGAATTGATTACCGTGGTGAACCTGTATTGGCATATCTCACGAAAATTCCTGAATCGCCATGGTATATGGTGGCGCGGGTGG
The DNA here is from genome assembly GCA_903915485.1 of uncultured Ignavibacteriales bacterium. GTDB lineage: Bacteria > Bacteroidota > Ignavibacteria > Ignavibacteriales > Ignavibacteriaceae > CAIYTF01. Next base: position 1,508 of record CAIWTC010000424.1, read on the forward strand.
ATAGAGCAGAAGTGTATGCACAGTTAACTGAGCGGTTCTGGCAAATAATGATATTATTCGGAAGTTTGTTGCTAGCAGCGGGGGCTATATCCGGATTTATTTGGAGAACTCAACGGGCTAAGAATTATAAGGAAAAATATGAATTTTCAGCAAAAGTAATAGCTTCAGAAATACGATACCGCCGACTGTTTGAATCCGCAAAAGATGGTATTTTAATTCTTGATGCTCAGACGGGGATGATTGTTGATGTGAACCCGTTTTTAACTGACTTACTGGGATACTCGTATGAAAAATTTCTTGGTAAGGCAATTTGGGAGATTGGGTTCTTTAAGAATATTGTGGCAAACAAGGACAATTTTTTAGAATTGCAGCAGAAGGAATATATCCGGTATGAAGACATGCCACTTGAGACATCAGACGGACAGATAAGAGAAGTTGAATTTGTCAGCAATGTTTATCTTGTGGATAATGCGAAAGTAATACAATGCAATATCAGAGATATAACCGAACGCAAACTGGCAGAAAAAGAGCAGACACGGCTGCTGTATTTACTTGACAGCAGTCTTAATGAAATTTCCATTTTCAATTCTGAGAATTTGAATTTTGAATATGTAAATAAGGGAGTCTTGCGGAATACAGGTTATTCACTAGAAGCATTAAAAAGTATGACACCCGTGGACTTGAAACCAATGTTCACTGAATCATCATTCCGCGAAATGATTTCTCCGCTATTGGAACATGCTTCTGAGCTGCTTATTTTCCAAACTGTACATCGTCGATTCGATGGAAGTTGCTATACTGTGGAAGCACACATTCAGTTGGTAGAATATGGGGACCATCATTCATTTCTTTCAATAATACAGGACATTACAGAACGGCAGAAAGCAGAAGCTGAAGTCCACAAATTAAATAGTGAACTTGAAGATAGAGTAGTGGAAAGAACAAGTCAGTTAGAAGAAGTAAATAAAGAGCTGGAGGCATTTTCATATTCGGTTTCGCATGATTTACGCGCACCGCTAAGATATATCACCGGATATGCGGAAATGTTAACGAATGAGTATCAGATGGAACTGGCGGACGAGGGGCAGAGGTATGTAAATAATATAACACAAGCTGCATCAAGTATGAAACTGCTGATAGATGACCTTCTTCAATTTTCGCGTACCGGAAGAATTCAAATGGAAAAAGAGGCAATAGATATGGGGATAGTATGTAAAGATGCAGTTGGGCGGATAAAAGAACTAGAGTCTAATAGAGAAATAAAATGGGCAATAGCTCCTTTGCCAAAAATATTCGGGGATTATAGTCTTCTAAAACTAGTTTGGATTAATCTGTTAAGCAATGCAGTAAAATTTACACGGCTTAGAAAAGACGCAGAAATAAAAATCGGAACGGAAGAGAATAACGAAGAATATATTTTCTCTGTCCGGGATAACGGAGTGGGCTTTGAAATGAAATATGCCGGCAAATTATTCGGAGTGTTTCAGCGGCTGCATTCATCTACTGAATTTGAGGGTACCGGAATCGGGCTAGCTAACACGAAGAGAATTATTACCAGACACGGTGGGAAAGTTTGGGCTGAGTCTGAGATGGGAGAAGGCGCGACATTTTATTTTACAATACCCAAAAGTAACAAATAAAGAGTCCGAAATGATGCTAATTCCTTTTGTAGATAAATTAATCTCAAATATGAAAGAGATTAATAAGTTGACTGGTCAATTATCTTTCTGCTGTGCTGGACTGAGCATGAATCGAGGATATTTCCCGGAGGGAATAAATGTTTGTAGCAAATGAGTGTTGTGTACAAATTATTTTCCGTATGGAAATATATGTATTGTAATCAATGGAAAGCACCTGAATAAGTAACATAAATTCCCTAACGGGAATAGCAAGTGTCGTGGTGTTGTTTTTTTTACAAACATATAATGCCTAACGGCATATAACGCAAGTGTTCATTATTTTAATACTGGTTTAACCAGGATATGAATAATAAAAATAATAAAAAGGAAAAAAAATGAGACTGAGAGATATTTTACTAGTTGAAGATAACACACATGATGTAGAGTTTACTTTGAAAGCCATGGCAAAAAATAAATTGGCTAATAAGATTGTGGTTGTAAAAGACGGTGTGGAGGCACTGGAATATTT
>CAIWTC010000425.1 GCA_903915485.1 uncultured Ignavibacteriales bacterium
AAAATTACCGGAACTTATCATGCAATAGTTTCAGTTCTAAAAGGTCAGACCTACACCGAGAAGACCATTGACCGTGCTTTCGACATCACCATCGGCGGAACTAATCCAATAATTAATGTCAACGGAAAAAGATTTTCGATGGAACCGATTTATGGAGAAATCACCGCTTTATAATGGTTATGCAATGAACTCAATGAGTTAGCCAACCATCACAAATGAATTATCAAGAAAAGCCAAGGTTCTGTTCGCGACTTTGGCTTTTTTGTTATTTTCCCCAATCCTTAAATACATTATAGAAGACACTGTATTGCTATCTATTTTCATTCGTTCTAATTATATTTGAACAATCAATTATTTTTTATACTAGTATCTATAGATTTGAAATGGAAAAAGAAAAATCAATCGTACTTTTTAATGAAAATCGAATCCGCAGAGTTTGGGACGACAAAAACGAACTTTGGTATTTCGCTATAGTTGATATAATTTCAATTCTCACAGAAAGCAAAAATCCTCAGGTTTATTGGAGATTTCTGAAGAAACGCCTAAAGGATGAAGGGGCAATTGAAACAGTTACAAAATGTAACGTTTGAAAATGCTTGCCTCCGATAGTTTACTTAGAATATTTCAAGTTATCCGTCGTTTTAAGCACTTGTTTAATCGGCAGACGACCAACTTATCGAATACTTAAAATTCGTGCGATTTCTAAATTCACAATTCACCATTACTCAACATCGCTTGATTTGGATAAATCAATATTTCAAATACTGTTGGCAGCAATGAATTCTTTGGTGTCGCTCTGATTACCACTTTGCCCGATTCTTGCTTAGAACGGATTTTCAATACACCCCTAACTTCATCTTTAATAAGTACTTCAACTTTGCCGGCACCTTCTTCAAATTCAAAGCGGGTATTACTGTTGCGGAACGGCGCTTTGAAACCCCATGCGTTTATTGGAATCGCACGCAGTACAGCGGTTGTATTTCCATCCGAATAAAGAACCGAAGTTGAAAGTTCATACTTCGTTTCATAGACACTAAATACATAATTAAAAATAAAAACCGCAAGCAGCACTGCAAATATAAAGCCGAATAGAATCCACATGTTTTTTGAAATTTTCATTAAAGTTTTTTTGTTTTTTTAATACGCTTGATGTATTTAATCAAGTTATCAATTATAGCCTCTGCAATTTCATTCGGCACACCGTCAAAATGAGATGACTGCAATCGCATATCGCACTGGTCATTAATATAGTCGATAGAAATAAATTTACCGCTTGTGCAGAGTGCAATCTCAGTTGAGAAGAAATCAAGAGCCGTCAGAGAAGCAATTTTTTTTGTAATCGAAAATAGTTTTTTCAGCGCGAACCGGTCAAACTCATCTTCGGTAAGTATGGAATATCGGTGGTTGGTGTCATCCCACCAGGTAGGAATCGGTTTACCAAAAGCCCAAAAGCACCGGAACCATGCCCGCTTATCTCCGAGGTAAGTCGGATATATTTTTTCCTGAAGAATGTATTTATCATCACCAAAAGTATGCCGCTCATCCAAAATTTCATCAAGAGATTCAGCACCAGTCACCACACCCGTTCCCCCGCCGGTAGTATTACACGGCTTGATTATGAATGGCCTGCCCAAATGCGCAAGGTCGCTGACAGAAATATATACATCAGCATGCTGACTTTTCGGCGGGATAATAATTGAATAAGGTACATTTATCCCGTTAGTGATAAACTCCAAGTGCATTGTAGCTTTATCAATTGCGTGTGTTACATACTTATATCCGTTGAGAATAATAGTTTTCCGCTTCATCAGCATCTTGCCGAATTCTTCGTAATTCTCTTCCACATCCCAGGCACGGTCAAGATAAAATCTAAAGCTCATTTCTTTGCCTGCGATTTTCTCTGCCGCCTCATAAAGATTGTGGTCGCCAATTATGTATGTCGTTAAACCTGCGTTTTGAAGCCTTTGTTCGAGGAGGTCGATAAATTCTTTATCATATTCCCAAACATAAGCTAAACCAATATCGAATTTTTCCATAAAAAATAGTTATTTTTACAAAGTTAACTGATAATTATTATATTACCAAGATTGATTGACTTAAATACAGTAAT
>CAIWTC010000426.1 GCA_903915485.1 uncultured Ignavibacteriales bacterium
GCGGATGATATTTTAAACTATCTGCCAAATTATCTCTATATTTTGGATATTCACGAAATTAATTATCTGCAATAAGGAAGTGATGAAAACAGACTCTATACATAATCTTAAAACTTTTCCAAAGGCATTTTGGTCGGCAAACATAGTCGAGCTTTTTGAACGGGCGGCATACTATGCGCTCTTCATAACGATTACATTGTATCTGACGAATCTGGTCGGATTTAACGATGTGAATGCTGCTTGGATTAGCGGAGTATTTTCGGCGGGCCTTTATTTCCTTCCTCCTTTCATGGGAGCAGTCGCGGATAGAATTGGCTTTAGAAACGCACTGCTTGTTGCGTTTAGTCTTTTATCATTGGGGTATTTTCTGCTTGGGGCGTTCCCGTATAAGTTGATAGTTCTTCCGGCGTTGGTGATATTAATGTTCGGAGGGTCATTTATTAAATCTGTGATAACCGGAACGGTAGCAAAAACTACCACTGAAAGTAATCGCGCAAAAGGTTTTTCGATTTTTTATGCAATGGTAAATGTTGGTTCATTTTCGGGAAAGACTTTTGCATATCCTTTAAGGGTTACGCTTGGTGTGGAGTACATTAATTTTTTCTCAGCAGCATCTACGCTTATTGCGTTGGTGGTTGTGTTCTTCTTTTACAAAAATGTGTCATCAAGCGAAAGCAAAAGAAGCAGCAAAGAACTTATTGCGGGATTAGTTAAAATACTGAGCAACTTCCGCCTGCTGCTGCTTATACTAATCGTTACAGGGTTCTGGATGATTCAGCATCAACTATACGCAACGATGCCTAAGTACATTATCCGCACTGTGGGAAAGAATGCATCACCCGAATGGATTGCGAATGTTAATCCATTAATAGTTGTTCTTTGCGTTGTATTAATTACAAAATTAATGAGGCATAGAACTGCACTGTTTTCGATGACGGTCGGTATGTTCCTGATGCCTCTTTCGGCTTTATGCATGGCGATGAGTTATGTGTTAGAGAAAATTGCCGGGAAGGAAATTTCAGTTTTCTCTATCGTTACCGCGCACCCGATTACAATAATGCTAATTGTAGGGATAGTGTTTCAAGCATTGGCGGAGTGTTTTATTTCTCCAAGATACTTGGAGTATTTTTCACTGCAGGCGCCTAAGGGTGAAGAGGGTCTTTACTTAGGGTTTTCACATCTGCACTCTTTTTTGGCATCAATACTGGGGTTTGGTTTGTCCGGTTACCTGCTGACGGCATATTGTCCGGACCCAAAAACGCTGACACCTCAGCAGATGCTTACTGCTTATGATGATGCATATATGATTTGGTTTTATTTTGCAGGTATTGGAATGATTGCCGCAATTGCATTGATTGCTTATTCAAGAAAATATAGAGTGGTAAATGCAGTTGATTGATTTCATTGCTATTCATCCGCTGATGGTTAATATAAAATATTTTAATAAGTATACAGTTTAACAAATGAAACCGCACCCTGCCAAATGGTGGCATAAAAATCAAAACGATAATATCGTCTGCACGCTTTGTCCAAGACTTTGCACGCTTGGTGATGGGCAGAACGGGTTTTGCTATATTCGTCAGAATATTGACGGGAAATTATTCTCGCTTGGATACGGTCACCCGACAGGTTTTGGAGTTGACCCAATCGAAAAGAA
>CAIWTC010000427.1 GCA_903915485.1 uncultured Ignavibacteriales bacterium
CGATTGAGTCACCGACAATATTTGCAAGAAGTTTATGCGCCTCAATTATTGAACTGACGCCCGTAATGTTGTTCTTAAAGAAGAATGCTGCTGAGATAATAAGTATTGCCGCATTGACAAAAAACGCCGCATTAAGCGCGATGAATGAATCCAAAAAATTGAACTTGTTTGCTTGCTTGATTCCTGAATCAGTTCTTTCAATATTTCTGGACTGGACCAAGGCTGAATGCAGATAAAGATTATGTGGCATGATGGTTGCCCCAATTATGCCTAGAGCTATGAACAATGCTCCGGTTGAAAGGGGAATGGGGATGAATCCTGTGAGCACTTCGGAAACTACGGGTTTGGAAATGAAAAGTTCAAACATAAAGCAGAGTCCAATAGTCGATATCAGCACAAGGATGAACGCTTCCATCTTACGAATTCCAAATGAGAGAAGTGTCATCAATAGTAGGACATCAAGAGTTGTGATAACCACTCCCCACAACAGTGGAATATGAAACAGCAAGTACAATCCAATCGCAGAGCCAACCACTTCAGCAAGGTCGCAAGCGGCGATTGCTACTTCACAGATTATCCATAGAGCAACGCTTATATATTTTGGGTAATGGTCGCGGCATGCTTGTGCCAGGTCTCTTCCAGTTACAACTCCCAGTCTTGAGGAAAGCGTCTGAAACAAAATGGCCATCAGGTTAGCAAGTAGAATAACCCAAATAAGACTATAGCCGAACTTGGCTCCGCCTGCAATATCAGTAGCCCAGTTGCCCGGGTCCATATAGCCCACAGAGACCATGAAAGCAGGTCCCGAGAAGGTCAATAGTCTTCTAAAAAAACTTACATTGCCTTTTATTTCAACCGAGGCGCTTACCTCGGGTAAAGATTTACTCATTAATTGTTATCAAAGTGAATATCATAGTACCAAGTTAATGTTTTTAATCTTATTTTTAAATATCATTCAAAATAAATTAATTATATGAAACTTAAAACCGAATGAAGTTGTTTTATATATAAAAACTAAAAGGAAAAAAATATGTTAAAAGTTGGTGAAAAAGCACCTGATTTCAAATTATTTAATTCAGATGCAAACTTAGTAGAATTGAGCTCTTTTAAAGGGAAAAATGTTGTTTTATTGTTCTTCCCCTTTGCTAATACAGGTGTATGTACGAAAGAACTCTGCAGTTTCAGAGACAGCCTTCATGAATATGAGACTTTAAACGCTCAGGTTCTTGCAGTTAGCGTTGACAGCCCTTTCGCACTACAATTATGGGCAAAGCAGCAGAATTTCAACTTCCCATTGTTGAGCGATTTCAATAAAACAACAGCAAAAGCTTATGATAGTTTGTTTGATGTTTTTGTACCGGGTAAATTTGACTATGCCGGCGTAGCAAAACGCTCTGCATTTGTTATTGACAAAGAAGGAGTTATACAATATGTAGAAGTATTGGCAACTCCGGGTGAAGAACCAAATTACGATGCCATCTCAAAAGTATTGGCAGGGCTTAACTAGTTATTATGCAGCCCTCTCCTTAGGCGGGGGCTTGCTTCTTAAAATAAGTTAGAAGGTTTATAATGTTAGTAGAAGGAAAAAAAGCACCCGCATTCAAGTTGCCTAATCAGGATGGCAAAAGTATTCAGTTGAAAGATTTTGCAGGACAGCCGGTTGTTCTGTATTTCTATCCTAAGGATATGACAAGCGGATGTACACAGGAGGCATGCGATTTCAGAGACAACATCGCGCAGTTCAACAAGTTGAAAGTTAAAGTCTTAGGCGTAAGTGCTGATTCAGTTTTGCGTCACAAAAAATTTATCGAAAAGTATGATTTGAATTTTGATTTGCTTAGCGATGAATCAAAAGAGATGCTTGAGAAGTACGGTGTGTGGAAAGAAAAAAGTATGTACGGAAGAAAATATTTTGGTATTGAACGCACAACGGTAATCATTGATGCTGATGGCAAAATTAAAAAAATATTCCCTAAAGTAAAAGTTACAGGGCATATTGAAGAAATTAAGAAGTGTCTATAGATGGTTTATGTAACCCGACGAGAAGTATTTAGTTCAGCACACATTTTAGCAAACCCGAATTGGGGTGCAGAACAAAATTCCGAAATCTACGGCAAGTGTGCTAATTCAAATGGCCACGGACACAACTACACTTTGGAGGTTGTAGTCGGCGGCGAGATTGATATTAACACCGGCTATTTAATTGACTTGAAAATACTTAAAGAAATTATTTTCACTGAAGTTATAAGCAAAGTTGACCATAAGCACTTAAACTATGATGTTGACTTTATGAAAAATTTAATTCCAACAACAGAAAATCTGGTTGTAGCCATCTGGGGACAACTGGTAAATAAATTACCTTCGGGTAAATTAATAAGTGTAAAAATATTTGAAACAGAGAACAATTATGCAGAATACAAAGGCGAGTAAAAGTGCCGTTAAAAATGCTAAGTTAGTTTCGGCGCTGCTGACTAACTTGGGCGAAGACCCAAACAGAGAAGGACTGCTCAAGACACCGGAGAGAGTAGCAAAGGCTTATGAATATCTCACTTCGGGATATAACAAAAACATCGAAGAAGTATTGAATGGTGCAATCTTTCACGAAAAATACAACGAGATGGTGCTAGTCCGTGATATTGATTTTTATAGTTTATGCGAACATCACATGCTGCCGTTCTACGGTAAGGTGCATGTCGCTTACATTCCAAACGGCAAGATAGTAGGACTCAGTAAGATTCCAAGAATTGTTGAAGTGTTCGCAAGAAGGCTTCAGGTGCAGGAACGAATGACTCAGCAGATTGCAGACACTATTGACGAATACTTGCAGCCACGCGGTGTTGCCGTGGTTTCGGAAGCATACCACATGTGCATGATGATGCGCGGCGTTGAGAAGCAGAATTCATCTGCTGTATCAAGCGCGGTTCACGGTGCCTTCGAGAAGAACGAAAAAACACGCAATGAATTTTTCCACTTGATTAAAGTCGGTTCGATAATGTAATTATGGATAAAAGAAATTTTATTTGGATCACCGGTGCAGGCTCAGGCATAGGCAAAGCGCTTGCAGTTAATTTTCTGGAAGAGGGTTATAATGTTTTTGCAACAACAAGAACAACAGAAAAGCTAAGCGGGCTTAAAGAAAAATATCCTGATGATAAACTTATTGTCGCGGAATGTGATGTGGCGGATTATTTCAGTATTAAAGGTGCGTTCGATTTTATTGCCTCTGATGAAATTAATATTGAATGCCTGATTAATAATGCCGGCGTTACAAGTTTTTCACTTGCGGAAGACGATGATATCGCCACAATTGAAAATATTATTTCCACAAATCTGCTCGGCTCAATTTATTCCATAAAACTTGCTTTGCCCTCGATGATAGAAAATAAATCAGGTACAATTCTGAACATACTTTCTGTTGTATCTAAAAAAGTTTTTACTTCTGCCAGTGCATACTCTGCAAGCAAAGCGGGCCTCTTGGCATATACAGATTCCCTCCGCGAGGAAGTTAGGAAACACAACATTCGCGTGGTCAATATTTTCCCCGGTGCAACCAGCACTCCCATTTGGGATGAAAAGGCGCTTGAGAAATACAGTGAGCGGATGATGAAGGCAGAAGATATAGCTAAA
>CAIWTC010000428.1 GCA_903915485.1 uncultured Ignavibacteriales bacterium
CAATGATCCCATTTTCCAAGTTACCGATTCCACAGTTAAGATAATAGCCCCAGTTTACGGGCAAATTAATCCGTTTAAGTAATTTAGAAAACTGTAACGGCGAAATGCAGTTGAAGCAAATCAGATTAGTGGAATATCTGTTTAACATTTCAAGGGCAACTTCTATGCTCTCGCCCGAAAGAAGCGAAAGGTTATCGTCTAAATATAAACTGATGATATAGGGAGCGTGAAGTTGTTCGCATATTCCGCAAATAATTTCAATTTCATCAAGATGACTATGAGTTTCGTTAAGAATTATATCCACTCCCGAATTCATGAGTTCCATTATGTGCATCTCATGGTTTGTTTTTATCTCACCGGGCGAAAGAGTTCTGTCTTTCTGATAGCAATCTTCTGCAGGGGAGTTAGAGCCCGCAATAATAATAGTCTTGGCCTCTATGCCCGCTGTGGATAAGAATTTTTCTTTCGCATCAAGTGCGGGTATGACTCCCGCTTTTACAAAATCGGAATAGCTGATTTTAATGCCGGACTGAATAAAGGCTGTATAGTTAGTGCGGAAAGTGTTTGTAGTTATGATGTCTGCTCCTGCCTCAAGATAAGACAAGTGAACAGACTTAACTATTTCTGAATCAGTCAGATTAAATCCTGATGTCCATAAGTTATGATCGTAGGAGTGTGTTCGTTCAATGATAGCGGTGCCTATTGCTCCATCAAGGAGAAGGGTTTGTGAGTTTTGCGGTGGGAATTCTATCATTGTTGCTTTGCAAGTTAATTAGTACGGCAGAAAAATATTTCCCGGGTGACTGCATCTACAAGAATGAACAATGAAGACGCCCGGGAGTAATTTTAGTTTATCCGAATATTAATATCTTCTTGTCTGTTTTTTATTTCTAACATTTATATACACGCTGTCTTTGGCACTCCAAGCAAAGAAGACAGAGTCTGTATAGCCGACACGGTTACCTGTATCATAGAATATATATTCGCAGTAATCCGGATATTTATCATGGTCGTAATCAACCATAGTCCTTTTACGGTTTATGCAGTCATATGTTTCAAGCAGATGAGGCATTGCAGTAAGACCATTGATTAAAAAGTAGTTATAATCATCATGACCTAACCACTGAGCATCGTGGAAATTTACTTTTATAAACGGTGTTCCTTTTGGCGCCCACGTTTCAAGTGTGAGTTTATTAAAGCCGCCATGACGGGGAATCGTATCTTCCCATACAACAGAAAAATCACTTCCGCTGTATTTAAAGAGTGTTAAAAAGAAAATCGCTGTTCCTAAGCGCGTGCTGTCATAATCGATATAACTTTGGTCATAACCGATAACATTTTTCTGCTCGATGATAGTTCTGCGCGGATCATCAGGCTTAGATTTTGCGACTATTCCGAGGATATAGCTGCCGTCAGTCTGTTTTGAATAAATTACAGCTGATTGAGGGATATTATAAGTTGAAGTTCTGTCAAAATCAATCAGGTAACTTCCTTTGGGGTATGTTTTGAAAACATATTCCATAAGTTCAAGTGTATCGCCTGCAAATCTTTTGACAGCGCGTTTTTTTCTTTCGGCAATATTAAATTCCTGAATGCTTTGGTCACTGGTTTGGTCGTAAGCAACCTCTTTTTGCTCCTGCCCGTTTGTACCGGTATTTTCCACTGAATTTTTACCGGAGATAAATTCTATAATAGAACGCCCGGTGCACGATTTAAATGTGAACCAAAATGAAACAAGTACAATTGCAGTAATAAAAAAGACCAGAAATCTTTTCATAATCATTTATCTTATTTGTTAAAAAACATATTTACTCTAAGGTTGTAAAATACAAAATTAGATTATGTTTTATAAATATATTTTAGGTGGATTTATTGAATACTAGATTGGTTTGAAAGGCCTTTTGGGGCTTACTTCTTTTTGGGCTTTGGTTTCACTGCTTTTTGTTTTGCGGAGGGAAGACTTTTAACGATCTTGTCAAAATCAGTTTCGATATCATTTAGTAATGTTAAATTAAATTTGTCATATTCATTTTCTGCTTTTTCAACAGCAAGCGTGTGTGAGATTTTACCGGAATGCTCTAAAATTTTCCTGTCATTCAATTTTAGAAAACCATTCAGTTTTTCAATCCATTCAGTCATGTGCATGGGAATTCTTCGCATAGCCTGACCTTCAGCAAAAATAAGGTATTGTTCGACTAGGTTATTGAGGGCAGAGAGTTCGTCTTCCTTTAAGTAGTTTTTTGCAATTGCAACATCTTGCTTCCTAGGTTTTATTCCTCGCCAGCCGGTTAAGCCCATATTGGGTTGATGACTATCAGCGCGTTCCGCAATAAGTTCGGCGGCGGTTTTACCGGTTATGGCCTAATGCATTTTATTTTGTACTGTTTGGAAAAATAGAATACTTTTTTCATCGGTAGGGTCATAATCAACGCTTGTTGAGTAAATGTCAGTAATCTTCTGATAGAAACGCCTTTCAGAAGTCCTAATGTCCTGAATTCGCTTGAGTAATTCTTCAAAATAATCGAAAGGTAAATCGGGATTTTTTAATCGCTCATCATCCAGGACAAATCCCTTGACAATGTATTCTTTAATATTCTTTGTTGCCCACTGCCTGAATCGGGTGGCAATATTTGAACGGATTCTATATCCGACAGAGATAATCATATCAAGATTATAGAATTTAGTGCGGTAGTTTTTATTGTCAGCGGCAGTTATTAAGAAATCCTTAATAACTGAATCTAAATCAAGTTCTCCTTCGGAAATAATATTGCCGATATGAATATTGATATTCGGAATAGTTGTTTGGAAAAGCTCAGCCATCATTTTTTGAGTTAGCCAAACGGTCTCATCCTGAAGGCGAACTTCCAATTTGGTTTCGCCCGATTCTGTTTGATAAATTATTAATTGTGATTTTTGCTTCATATCGCGATAAGTATTCTATCAATTGTTGAAATATCAACCACTATGTTACGAATTATTTTATAAAAGTCATGTTATGCAAAAACAGATTCCCTTATTAAATAACTCCGACTTTTAAGTCGGAGAGAAAATAAAAAACATGTACTCGGCTTCAGCCCAAATAGCCTCTCGGTTTGGCTAAAGCCAAGTTTTCTTCTTTGCACTTCCCCGACTTAAAAGTCGGGGTTATTGTTAAAATAAACTACAATAATTGGTTTTATTACTGCTTTGCGTAATATTAGTTATATTAAGAAAGAATTAAGGATTATGAATCACCTTACACTCATTAAACGAATCAAATTTTCTAACTCCCCCACAAATTCATCAAAACCCGTTCAGGTGTCATCGGTGCTTTTATCTCGAATGATTTGTCCTTGCGGAATGCCTTAATTGCATTGAGTAAGGAAAAATACGCGGCGATTCCATACATGAGCGGCGGTTCGCCGACTGCCTTTGATTTATATACTCCGGCGGGATTCCCTTCCGTTTCGAGGAAGTGAATATCAACGGTTTTGGATGCATCCATAATTCCGGGGATTTTGTATGTCGATAAATTATCTGAAAGTAATTTTCCTTTATCGTTGAATACAACTTCTTCCAATGTCATCCACCCGATGCCTTGTGCTAGCGCACCTTCGATTTGTCCTTTATCAATTAACTCATGAAGGCTTATTCCGCCATCGTGAACAATCTTTACGGAATCAATTTCATAAATTCCTCTTATGCAGTCAACGGTAGATTCAATTATTGCAGCGCCGGTGACATGATATGCGAAGGCATTGCCTTTCATCTTAGTGCGGTCAAACCAAATGTTTTCGGTTGCGTGGTGAGCATGTGCACTTAATCCGACTCTCTTAAAGTATGCGCTGTTAATTGCTTTTGCCCAAGTGATTTCTGTTTTAATATCATCATAATAGAAGCACTCATCTTTTAGCGAAACGAGTTCAGCATACGGTTTGCCTAAATCATTTGCAACTGAAAGCGCAAGTCTTTCCCAAATTGATTCGCAAGCTTTCTTTGTGGCGTACCCGTTCATGTCCGCACCGGTGCTGGCAGCGGTTGCGGAGGTGTTTGCGTTTCTTGTCGTGTTTGTACTGAGGACTTTGATGCGCTCGCCAGATACGGAAAAAGTTTTAAGTGCTGAGGCAATCATCTTAGCATTAACGCCCTGACCCATTTCAATTGCGCCGGTACTAATTGCTATCGAGCCGTCCATATAAATGTGAACTAATGAACTTGCCTGATTTAAGAATGTTGAGGTAAATGAAATACCAAAAGCAACAGGCATTACCGCGACACCTTTTTTGAAGTTTTTACTGCTTGCGTTAAATTCATCAACTTGCTTTTTGATTTCTTTAATGTTGTAAAGGGAATCCATCTTAGTGAACGCTTCCTGCAGATGAAAGTGTTCGGCAATTTGTCCGTAAGGAAATTCATCGCCGTTCTTTATTAAGTTGCTTGATTGAATTTCAAGCGGTTCAATTCCCATTTTTTCCGCAGCTTTATAAATCGCTGCTTCAATCACGAACATTCCTTGCGGGCCACCGAAGCCTCTGAAAGCGGTGTTCGGCGGTAAATTAGTTTTACAGCTGTAAGCGGTCGCTTTTACATTCGGAACAAAGTAACTGTTGGTGCAGTGGAAAAGTGTTCTTTCCAAAATAGCAGGGGAAAGGTCTGCTGCCGCACCTGCATTCTGAAAGTACGATGCTTCGAACGCAAGTATCTTCCCTTCTTTTGATAAACCTATTTTGTAATCTGAAGAATAAGGATGTCGCTTGCCGGTCATTCTCATGTCATCACCGCGCGGAAGAATTAGTTTCACCGGCTGTTTGAGGTTGTATGCACACAGAGAAGCCAAACAAGCATAGGTTGTTGCCTGGTCTTCTTTGCCTCCGAATCCGCCGCCTAGTCTTACAACATCAACTTCAATCTGATTCATCGGAAGCGCAAGAATTTTTGCAATTGTTTTTTGCACCGAGGTCGGGCTTTGAGTAGAAGAAATTACTTTAATGGAATTACCTTCGGTGGGAATTGCCAACGCGCCTTGTGTTTCGAGATATAAATGTTCCTGTCCGCCTGATTCGACAGTTCCTTCAACAACGATGTCGCAATTCTTAAACGC
>CAIWTC010000429.1 GCA_903915485.1 uncultured Ignavibacteriales bacterium
AACATCTTGAAGGTGCGGAATGATGTCACTATTGTTGATAAAGAATTGCTGCGCCGTTCATGGTATTATAATCAGATGAAAACAAATCATGCCGCGGTTGTGGCACCTGTCCTGCCCGCTATTGACGGATTTTTGAATGCAGTACAGCCCTTTGAAAGGGGAGAAGTGCATTACCCAAATGTAATTGAAGCAAATTACCGTGCAGTGATAAATGATTTTATTGTTAAAAATTTTGATTCTCATCCGATTTACTTGGGTCCGGATATTGTTGAAATAGACTTAAAGAAACAAAATATAATTCTTCCGGATGGATACAGCATAATACCTGATTTATTCTTTTATAGAGTAGTTAGGAATAATGAGTACAAATCATCAAAAACGCCAGACTATAAAATCCGCTTCCCTAAAGAACAGGATGATTACACTGAAAATATTTATAATATAACCACAACGATGCTTATTCAGAGATCGCTTTATGAACTAAGTACATCCAACATCGAGCGGGCAAAAATATATACAAAAAAGATGAAGGAAGAATTCCCCGAAAAACTTCTGCCGCCTGAGTTGACTAAGTTGCTGGTGAATTAGAGTGATATTCTAGTTACAGAATAAGTTTATAGTAAATTATGCTGTGAATGGTAATAAGTATATTTTATATTAACACACCGACCCGTCTGCCTCGGGCAGGTTTATCGGTGTGGAGCAGAAAAGAAGCAAATACTAAAAACTGTTTTAACAGTTTTTCCTTATTTAGATTAAATAAACGGGAGATACGATTATGTCGATTCATTCATATTCTAATATTTGGATACACTTTATTTGGAGTACGCTTGGCAGAGAGCCAGTGCTGAATGAGCAAGCAAGGCGGAGAGTTTCAGGGTATTTTTTTAACTACTGTAAAGAAAAACAAATCTATATAAAAACGAATTTTGTAAATGCAGACCATGTTCATTTATTGCTGGATTTACCCACCTCTCTTTCCATTGAAGAGTGTGTTAAATTGATTAAAGGATCATCCTCCCATTTTATTAATCAAGATCGATTAACCTCCGATAAATTCAATTGGGGAAGAGGTTATGGGGCGTTCTCGGTCTCAGAATGATTAACACTCAAAGTTGCAGAATACATCCAAAACCAAGAGGAGCATCATCGCAAAAAGAGTTTTGCTGATGAAATTGAATTGTTCCTGCAGAAACACGGTCGGGGAGATTTGCGAAATAATTAGCCGAATCGAAGTTAACGGGTGATATTAGGTGCATGTAATTGACGATCGTTGAGCACAATAATAAAGTTAAACCGTTAAAACGGTTGCGGATAGTTTTGTATACAGCCAAAATCCACACCAATGAATTGGTGTGTTAATAAAAGGATGAAATATCCATTCAGCATTAATGATGAATGGATAATTCATCACCAATAAATAACCGCCCATCATTTTTATGTGGACAAATAAATAATTTTTATTGATATTTTAACCATCATATTTATTAAAAGGATTACTATGAATTCGCGTTATGCATATCTCTTTATATTCTTGCTTTGTCTTGGGTTTACAACCTATGCACAGGATGAGGCAAGACTTCTCAGGTTTCCAACTATATCCGGAAACAGTATTGTTTTTTCGTATGCGGGTGATTTATACACCGTAAGTTCTGAAGGCGGGACTGCAAGGAAAATTACTAATCATATTGGATATGAAGTGTTCCCGAGATTTTCTCCTGATGGAAAATGGATTGCTTTCACAGGTCAGTATGACGGCAACACGGAAGTTTATCTAGTACCAAGTTCCGGCGGGGTTCCAAAAAGATTGACTTTCACCGCAACACTTAACCGCGATGATGTTTCGGATAGAATGGGTCCTAACAACATAGTCATGGGATGGCGCG
>CAIWTC010000430.1 GCA_903915485.1 uncultured Ignavibacteriales bacterium
AATAAAATTCGTTGATGTACCAAATCTAAAAGTCAGTGTTGGTGTCATTTATGGTGCAGTTATGGAGTACACTGCCGGAATTGCATACAGCGTAGCCTCTATAGGCAATGAGAGGGCTAACCTGAGTTGTGGGTTGGGCTATGGGTTTGCAGGATCAAAGATGTCTAAGCAGCCAATTTTGATGGTGGGTGGAGAGCTTCGTACTTCAAATAACCTTAAACTTATTACCGAGAACTGGTTTACAACAGAAAAAGATGTATCGCTCATGTCGGCAGGAATCAGATTCTTTGGGGAACACCTCTCAGCAGATTTTGCCTTTTTATTCCCGGTTGCCGGAAGCAGTGATGGTATCGGGTTTATCCCTTGGCTTGGTTTTGCTTACTGTTTTTAGGCTTAACAATTCAACTATTTAAAAACAAAAAAGTCCATCACTTAACAATGATGGACTTTTTTTATTATAAAGACTCTAACTAAATTACATTTTAATTGGCAGAATAATATTTGTAATTCCACTCCAATGTAAATTTCTCTGTATTGAATATGAAGACTCATTGTGCAAAAGTCTATGGTAAAACTTCTCAGCGCGGAATGCTAATTTACCTGTGAAGACTGTGGAGCGAGGGAACTCCTTCGCAATATTCTGACACAATTCAGTTGCTGTTTTCACTAAATCGGTTCCGGTTTCTATTCTATATTCAGCAGGATATCCAAGGCTTCTTGCAAAATCAACATATCTCTGTAATGTTTCTTCAACTGAATGTCTATGCGACTCAACTCCTTCTTCGCCTTTGAACAGTCCTTGGTCAACAATAGCTACCGAAACGAATACAAAGTTTTTATATAAATCAGGGAATTGCCTGACGATTGTAAAAAATGTGTGTATTCCAAATCCGTTATATCCGCCGACTAACTGAATAGCTGTCATCTTTGATTTATTAATAACATCAGTATTTGGCTCGCCGGTAATTGGTATAGATGTTAAAAGCTCATCGAACTTCTTTTTATCATCCAGAACACTTCTGTAATGTTTTCTTATGAAGTAACACAAAATTATCAATGCTGAAGTTATAACCACTGTCAGCCAACCGCCTTCGAGAAACTTTTCAAAAACTGTAATGACCAAAATTGTAACGCAGAGAATCAAACCCGTTGCTTGAATTGTAAATTGTTTAATCCAGTCTTTGTGTTTTTTCCTGTGCTGGAAAAAGAACTTAGACATTCCAAAAGTTGAAAGTGAAAAAGTAAGGAACACATTAATAGAATACATTACCACGAGGGCACTTATAGAGCCGTGTGTATACAGTAGCAAAGCTAATGAGGACAACCCCACCATAAGCACACCATTCTGCATTGTAAGTCTTTCAGAGAAAGCAGCAAATCTATGAGGGAGCCATGAATCAACTGCCATATTCGCCATAACTCTCGGCGCATCAATAAAGCCCGCTTGAGCAGCAACAAACAAAAGAGCACCTTCTGAGAATATTGTTATGACAGCAAGTGTGTTTCCGAAACTCCACTTTGAATAAAGTGAGTCAACCAAAACCGCGTTTAAT
>CAIWTC010000431.1 GCA_903915485.1 uncultured Ignavibacteriales bacterium
CAGCGCATTTCTACCGGCTCTCTCGATTCAACAACAAACCGCGAAACCATCACCTCTGAATTGCAAATGCATGCGGGGTTGGGACATGAAATTACTCCGCGAATCTCATCCGGTATTCTTGCAATTTCTTTGTTAATCGCTTCGTAGTTTCTAATCGTTACAAAACTTGCGGAAGGCGCAAGCAAAGTTATAATCTGTAATTCATCAATAGAGAATTCACGATTTTCAATTTTGATGATATCCTTTCTACCATATTTCTTGCTAAGCAATTGCGTACCGACTGTAACCGGGTCTTCTTCCCGCAAGTTGAGGCATTCCAATATGTGAAAGGCTGTGCCTGCAGGGATATGGTCAATTACTGTACCGTCTTTTATAGCATCTACTTTTAGTTGTTTCATTTTGCCGCTCCTAATAATTTTGAGATGATTGCCTGCCTGATAAACAGTCCGTTCCTTGCTTGTTGAAAATAATATGCATACTTAGTTTCATCAACATCAGTTGTTATTTCGTTAACCCGTGGTAACGGGTGGAGTATTTTCAGAGATTGCTTCGGATTATTTTCTTCAATAAGCTGGCGGGTAATCTGATATGAGTTTTTCACTTTCTCATATTCTTCAGCATCAACAAACCTTTCCTTCTGTACACGGGTAACATACATGATATCTAAATTTGGAATTATCTCTGCCAAATTAGGCGAATCAATAAAATTTACACTCTTCAATGCAGGGTCATGTCTTATATATGAAGGAAGCCGGAGATGACTTGGTGCAACTAAGTAGAATGTGGGAGAGAAGTGAGAGAGTCCATAAACGAGTGAGTGAATAGTCCTTCCGAATCTTAAATCACCCACGAGTGCAATAGACAAGTTTTCAAGCGTGCCTTGTGTTTTCTTGATGGAGTATAAATCCAGCAGTGTTTGCGAAGGATGCTGATTACTGCCGTCCCCCGCATTTACAATCGGATGCTCAGATACTTCTGATGCATATCTTGCAGCACCTTCGACTGTTGAACGGATAACAATCAAATCAGAGTATTGACTTACCGTAGAAATCGTATCTGCAAAAGTTTCTCCTTTTTTGACCGATGAAGATTCTACTCCAGCCATGATGATACTCTTGCCGTTCATTCTTTTTATGGCAGTGTCAAAAGAAAATATAGTCCTGGTTGATGGTTCATAGAATAGAAGCGCACAAACCTTATCAGAAATATCAGGTTTAACTTTGCCGCTTTCAATTTTTTCAGCGAGTAACAGCATTTGTTCAATATCACCTGCTTTGATGTCACGCATCGAGATTAAATGATTCATAAAGGCCTTCGAGTTTTTGTGGATAGAAAAATATATTTGGGGATAGAGTTGTTTATGTATGATTTTATATTTTGTAGTGAATAGAAAAAGAAAGTTACAGTATGAAGAAAGAAATAGAAGGGGTGATTAAAGAATAAAGATAGAGCATTTGAGAATAATATTTCCGGGCTGTATCGTATCATCAGCGACACCTCCTAGACTTAAGCCAAGCATTAATTATTTTGTTTATTCTGCTCATATTCTTAAATATTGATTTCATCAAAATAATAATTAATTAAGTAAAACGCAAGAAAACTTTATTAAATGTTAAAATTAGGGGGTTTGAGTTAATTAATTTAATTTTTAAGGCTATTTACTTTAAATAATATTTTTTGTTATATTTAGTACTACAATAAACAATCTTATGAGAATCGAACTAACTAACGGTATTCTTTTCGGTTTCCCTCTCAATATACTGATTGAAAATGAACGGATAGTTTCAATCAGCAGGGATAGTTTTCCTCCAACCCGCACTATCGATTTACAAAATAAAATAATACTCCCCGGCATGATTGACCTTCATGTTCATGTTCGTGATTTAAATAATTCTAATAAAGAAGATTGGACTTCTGCTAGTGAAGCAGCACTTAAGGGCGGAGTGACTTCCATTTTTGATATGCCTAATACAAATCCCGCCACCGTTGATTATGAAACATATAAGTTGAAACTAAATGCGGCCCAAATATCAAAAGTAAATTATGGTTGTTACATGGGATGTTCTCCGACTAATTATGAAGAAGTAAAGAACGCCTTATTACAAACTGATTCTATTCCCGCTCTAAAAATATTCTTATCAGCATCAAGTGCCAATGAAGTTATTGAGGATGAGAACTTATTAGAAAAATTCCTACTCCTTGCAAAGGAATACAATAAAACAGTTTTGTTTCACAGTGAATCACAAAAATTTATTACTCGTAATGCGCCTTTATATTCAGACAACAAATATAATCACAGCAAATATCATTCATTAATCCGAAACCGCGAATCTGCTATTGAATCTACTAAACTAATTCTTAGATTAGCAAGAAAGACCAATGCCCGCATACATATTCTCCATGTCGGGACGATGGAAGAAATTCAACTAATTAGAGAATACAAGCGGACCGATGCCGGCAATGTATATTGCGAAACTACTCCGCATCATCTTTTCTTGAATGATATTGATGTTGAACAATTTGGAAATTATGCAAAAGTAAATCCGCCAATCCGCAGTATCGATGACAACGAGGCCCTGCTTGAAGCTTTAGCGGATAATACTATTGATACCATTGGCTCAGATCATGCGCCGCACACAATTGAAGAAAAACAACGAGACTACAGAACTGCCCCTTCAGGCTTTCCGGGATTGGAAACCAGTCTCCCCCTACTGATTTCTAATCTATACCATAAACATAATTTCACATTGGATAAAATATCAGAGCTAATCAGTAAAAATCCCGCGAAGATACTAGACATAAAAGATAGGGGTGAGATTAAAGTCGGCGCTTATGCGGATTTAACCATAATTGATTTGCAGGAAGAAGTTGTTGTTAACCCATTGGAATTTTCAAGTAAGGCAAAGTACTCCCCTTACAGCGGAATGAAATTAAAAGGTAAAGTTCTAGAAACAATGGTTAATGGTAAATTTAGCCAATCAAAAGGAAAGTTAATTGAATATGACCAAAACTGAATTTATTAAAGAGCTCCATCGGATAGGAGCCATAAAGTTTGGAAGTTTTGTTTTGAAAAGCGGCATAACATCTCCATTCTATCTTAATCTCAGACTCATAGTTTCTCACCCTCAATTACTTAAATCAATTTCATCCTTAATCACTCAATCACTCCCTCTAAATATTTCATATGACCATCTCGTGGGAGTCCCGTATGCAGGCATCCCTATTGCCTCTTGTTTAGCCGTTGATATCAATAAACCTTTGCTTATCCCGCGCAAAGAGGAAAAGGCCTACGGGAGCAAAGATGCAATCATAGGTGAGTTTGCAGCAGGCGAAAAATGTTTGATTATTGAAGACATTATAACTTCGGGTGAAAGTATTTTAGAAACGGCAGATAACTTAAAAAATCATGGATTGAAAATCGCAGGGGCGTTTGTCGTAATCGATAGAAGGGCTGATCAGGATAATTTTGAATCCAGAAATGGTTTCCCCCTTTTTGCACTGTTTAATATTGAAGAAGTCGTTTCAGTTTTGTTTGAGGATAGCTTAATCAGCAAAGCACAAAAGGAAGAAATAAATGAGTTCTTAAAAAGTAGTGCTATCCCGGCCAGCAATGAAGATACTCTTCAATTCAGTAATACCCTTACCGAAAAACTTTCTACACTGATGGGAAGCAAGCAGACACGACTCGTACTTTCGTTAGATGTGGAAGACAGTAATACATTTTTTGATATACTGGAAAAAACCGGAAACGAAATCGCACTTCTTAAAACACATATTGACATTCTAAAAGATTTCGAACCATCGTTTATTACCCGGTTACAGGAGATGTCACAAAAGTACAACTTTCTAATTTTTGAAGACAGGAAATTTGCGGATATCGGGAATACCGTTCGCCATCAGTATCAAGGGGGTGTTTATAATATTTCCGATTGGGCAGAGTTTGTAACTGTTCACATGATTGCAGGAGAACATATTCTTAATGGATTATTTGATAATATTCAAAATAGAAGCAGTTTTCTGCTTGCAAAAATGTCCGCTAAAAATAATCTGATTTCAGAAAACTATACAAGGAAAGTTTTGGAAATTGGGAAGAAGTATTCGAGCGTGGTTTCCGGTTTCATCGGTCACGGGGCCAATGCAGAAGAGATAGCAAAACTCAAAAAGAAAATTCCAAAAGGATTTTTGTTGCTGATGCCCGGAGTTCAAATAGATTCCAAAGGCGATTCACTTGGGCAGACTTATTTAAGCCCCGAATCAGCTATCAAAGGCGGCGCTGATGCAATAATCGTAGGCCGCGGAATCACTCATTCATCAAACCCGCTTGAGGCAGCAAAAAGATACAGAGAAGCATCATTAATATAGAAGCAAGTTGAATAATAAATGAATAATGAAATTAATAAAAGCGGCGTTAACACAGACTTAGGAAGTAAATGCTCAAAGATTGCGTTTAGTTATGCAAAGAGATCTTTTGAGCACCGGAGCAATAAGTCAGGCAAAGTTATCCCGACAGTTGACGGCGGTTATGCTTCGATGATGGATATTGATTCAGCAAAAATCGGAATATCTTCCGATGGAATCGGCACCAAGATAGAAATGGCTGAAAGAACAGGTATTTACTCCACACTTGGCTATGACCTTCTCGCAATGACTATAGATGATTTAAGCTGCTCAGGGTTTATTCCTGCCTTTGTTTCCAACATACTAGATGTTGATAAACTTGATGAAGAGATAGTCGAAGAATTAATGAAGGGACTATATGCTGCGGCCAAATTTAGCGATGTAATTATAACAGGTGGAGAAATTGCTGAACTTGGAAACAGGATAAATGGATTTGGAAGCAATATGCACTTCAACTGGTGCGCTACAGGGATTGGCAAACTTCATTCAAACTTGCAGTCCCCACTTACGGGAAAGGAAATAACGAGCGACGATGTTATTCTGTCCGTTTACAACCCCGGATTCAGAAGCAACGGATACTCCCTGCTGCGAAATATTCTTGAGAATAATTTCGGTACTGACTGGCACCTTGAAAAGTTCACGGATGAATCTACATGGGGCGATGCTGCATTAGAACCTTCGTTGATTTATTCTCCGCTGATTGAGTCACTTTTGGATAACAATATTATAATCAATGGGATTGCACATATAACAGGCGGCGGAATTGTCGATAACCTCGGAAGACTAATCAAACACAATAAACTTGGGGCAAGAATTGATAATCTTTGGGAAACAGATAAATCGATTGCGGAGGTTATCCGTATGGGAGAAATTTCATTGGAAAAAGCTTACCGCTATTGGAACATGAGCAACGGACTGCTCATCATCCTCGCTAAAGATGAGGCGGAAAAGGCGTTTGACTTGACGCAAGGTTCTAAAATATATAAAATAAAAAAGGCCGGGACTGTTATCGCGGACAGTACAATTTCAATTGATACCGGGAAAGAAAAATTAATTTACACTTCATTCGATAACAAGTAATTATGAATAATATGATATCTACCGTTCAGGTTTTTCTTAAGGATAATCTTCTAGATGCCAAGGCTGCATCGGCAAAGAATCAGGCAATGAAATATCTTGGGATTGATTTGGGGAAAGTCAAATATGGAAAATTATTCGCTATTGATTATTCACTTAGCGACAGTGAAGTTGAAATGTTCGCATTAGAAGGATTAAGCGACAAAATAATGCACAATGTTTTGATTAATAAGCCCATCCAATTGGAGGAATATAACTCCTGCATCATGATTGCAAAACTTCCCGGCGTAACTGATGATGAGGGGACTTCCGCACAGAATACATTGGTCGATATTTTTAATACTGAAGTCGAACTAAAAAGGCAGCACATCTTCTCACAGGATATATATTTTATTCAAAACACTTTGGATGTTGAACAACTAACTCAAATTGCAGAAGAATTTTTAGGAAATAAGTTAATTAATAAATTTATTACTGGGACATATGATACTCCCCCCAAACTTTATGTCCCCGCTGTCTCCATAAAAACTGATTTAACAGTCGAAACAATACCCATTGATATAAGTGATGCTGAACTTCAACGAATATCCGACGAAAGACACTTAGCACTGACTCTTGAAGAACTAAGGGCAATCAAAAACTTCTACCTTGATGATGCGATAAAGGCAGATAGAGTAAAGGCAGGAATGCCAGTTATTCCCACTGACTGCGAAATTGAAATATTTGCGCAAACATGGTCAGAGCACTGCAAGCATAAAGAATTTAATGCTGACATAACTTACACTGATTTGGACACCGGAAAAACCAAAAACATCTCATCCTTGTTCAAAACTTATATCCGCAATGCAACCGAAAATGTTCAGGAACAACTGGAAGCAAGAAATGACAATTGGCTGGTCAAAGTTTTCACGGACAATGCAGGTGCTGTAAGAATCGATGAAGATAATCTATTCGTTTGGAAAGTTGAGACACATAATTCCCCTTCTGCAATTGACCCTTACGGCGGAGCAATAACCGGAATTCTCGGAAATAATCGTGACCCAATGGGTACAGGTATCGGGGGAGCAAAATTGCTTTTCAACACAAATGTTCTCTGCTTTGGCAATCCCAATTATAAGGGTGCGCTGCTTCCCGGTCAACTTCATCCTGCGAGAATTTTTGAGGGAGTGCGCAAAGGAATCGAAGACGGCGGGAATAAGTCAGGTGTTCCGACCGTTAACGGGTCAATCATTTTTGATGACAGATACGCCGGGAAACCATTGGTGTATTGCGGCACAGGAGGAATCCTTCCGTCATCTTACCGGGGAGTGAATAGTTGGGACAAAGTCATCGATAAGGGAGACATAATTGTAATGGCCGGCGGAAGAATCGGAAAGGACGGAATCCACGGTGCTACATTTTCTTCTAGAGGGATGGATGAGACTTCGCCCTCAACCGCAGTACAAATTGGAAGTCCAATCACGCAAAAACTTGTCGCAGATTACATGGAAATTGCCTGCCGGGAAGGCATAATAAAATGCTCGACTGACTGTGGCGCAGGCGGACTTTCTTCCGCCATCGGCGAATTAGCCAGTATAAGCAACGGAGCAGTCGTCAATCTGGAGCAGGCACCACTGAAATACTCGGGACTTTTACCCTGGGAAATATTTATATCTGAATCTCAGGAGAGAATGATTCTCGTAATCAGTCCTGACAAATTGGAGGGAGCATGCTCGCTTGCAAAAAAAATGGATGTGGAGATTTCCAATATTGGTAGTTTTACAGATGATGGCATGCTCCGTGTGTACTATGAGGGTGTATGCTCCGCTTATTTACCGCTTGAATTCCTTCACGAGGGCGTTCCCAAGCTAAAACTTGATGCTGAGTGGAAATCGCCTAACTATATTAAACTACAAGAGGTTAGCAGCAACAATATTGGGAGCACGGTTAAAAAACTTTTAGGAAGTTTCAATATTTGCTCAAGGGAAAATGTAATTCGTCAATATGACCATGAGGTCAAAGGAAAATCAATTATCAAACCATTAATGGGAAATTCCAGGTGTGCTCCGCAGGATGCTGCAGTGATGAGATTCAATTTGGACTCATTTGAAGGCGTTGCAATCTCAAACGGGATCATGCCCAAGTTCGTAGAATTGAATCCTTATGCCTCAGCGGCAGGTGCTTTTGATGAAGCTATGCGTTCTATCATTGCAGTCGGCGGAAAACTACCTCTTACGGAGCCCGGTAGAGGACTTTTTTGGTCAGTTAATGATAACTTCTGCGTCCCAAATTCAGTTTATAATGAGAAAA
>CAIWTC010000432.1 GCA_903915485.1 uncultured Ignavibacteriales bacterium
TCATAAACCCTGCATTCTGGAAAGTACGCATCAATTCAGAACCAAATATTCCGGTTATAACAGTATCGCTGTATTTAGCAAGTTTTTCAAAAACATAGGCATAGTTTGCACGTTGTACCGTCGCCAAACAATCAGTTAATTTGCAGACCATTTTACCGTAAAAAGCATAATTCTTGGAATAGTCTTCCTCTAGATAGTACGGAGTAAAATTATAACCCATATCTTTAGTGATTTCCAAAGGGATTGCAATATTCTGACTGTTCCTGATACCGAAAGCGTAAAGCAAAATATCTTCCTTTGGCTTTTTACTTGCCGTCAGAATAGCTCTTCCATCAAATCCGCCGGTTAACGAGATGCAATATTTTTCTTTATCGGCCAAACTGGTATTTACAATATTCTCAAATAACGAAACACCTTTATATATCGCTTCCTGCTTAGATAATCTTGCACTGTTTAACTGATTGTAAACATCATAATAAATACTGGAGTTGAATGAATCTCCCTTAAATTGAATAATCTGCCCAGGGAGTAGATTTGATACAGAAGAAAACAGTGTGTGCTCGCCCAATGGATAGTTAAAGAGAGCATATTCAAGCATGTGCGCTTGTGAAAACTTCAAAGAATCTTTTATTCGTTTTGGAAATAAATAAATTGCCGTGCTTAAAACAACTTCAGTATTATTTTTGAAATAGTAAAAAGGTGATACTCCACCACGGCTATTATATACTACCAGATTTTTTGATTCTTTAGTGAAAATAATTATCTGGAAATTACCTTTAATCTCCTCAAGAAATTTTTCATGCTTCGCTCTATAGCAGCTATAAACCTCTGCAACTGTTAATATTTTTGCGGTTGAGTTAAAGAAAGCACTATCATATCTTGAGAATACTTCTCCAACTATAATTACCAGATTTTCGGAATCATCAATCAGTGAATCTTCAACCCTGTTTCTGAACCTCATATATAAACTCATACCTTCAAGATTCATTATTTTTGAAGGTGCATCTACCTTCTCATAAATTTCAGGAAGTTGAATTGAGTTTTGGAAATCTTCGTTTCCCTTACTTGAATCTTTTGTGTTGTGCAGTAAGAGTAAATCAAATATCATTTTTTATAACCAGTTAATTGTCTGTGAATAAATTTGTAAAAGTTGCCAAAGAAACCATATGTCATACTTATTAATGAAATCACACTGAGTTTGATATCATCAGAGTGAAAATCTGAAAATAGAATTGGTCGTTTTAATAAAGACCTGACCCATGTTTCAAAAGTCAACATGCCTTCCCCCTTATAATCCCAAAATGTGCGGAAGTCCGACCTCAAAGAAACCCAATAAGCTTTTTCAAAGGCAGAATTATCAACCGTAACCTCATCCCCCAAAATATCCTTATAATAAGAATACCCAAAATCTTTACCAACTATATTGCCAATTTCATCCCACAATCCGGTCCGCGGATTAATTTCAATTAATTTGTATTGGGAATCCTTGGCATCATATTTTAATTCTATTCCGCAAACACCTCTAAAACCGCACTTTACAAGAAAGTCATTGACCTTTGCTATCAACACATCATCATCCAATAATTCAACATAAGTGCCACAGCCAAAATGAATTGGAGTAATGCGTACTTTTCTGCCCAGCAAAGAAACTATTGGTCGTAAATCCGAAGAAATATATGTGACTTGGTAAACTAAATTACTATCCTCGCCCTCTATGATTTCCTGAAACAGTACATTGATATAATGCGAGTTCATCAGCTTGTAAAACTCAACCGCTTCTTCCGTGCTATAAAGTTTCTTTACTTTTTGAGACTTCATAATCTGCGCAGCTTCACCCGCCTCCCACTCCTTGGAAAACTCAGGTTTTGCAATTAGTGGAAACGAGGCTGAGCTTAGAAAATCGAGAAGTTGAGATTCATCCTTTGGAAAAATAGTTTTAGGTATCGGGAAAGAATAATTTGTTGCAAGCTCAAATATTCCCTTCTTGCTTGTAAGCTTTTTAAGCAAATCTTTTTCCAAATGGGTAAAGATAAAACCGTATTCTTTTAACTGAAGAGCAAAATCATTTATCGCTATCAAATACTTATCCGAAGTAGGCAGAATCACAACTCCGGTTCCATATTTTTCAGCGAATGACTTCATCCACAGCAGCCAATTATCAGCATCTTCAATTGGATTCGGGCACCGCATTTTTGTACCGTATCGCGTTTCAAAACCAATCGAGTCACCGGATACATCAGCCCCATAAACAGGAATTCCCCGTAATGCAAAATTGCGAAGCAATGCATATCCGGGATTGTATAACCCGAGTATTAATACAGGATTTTTTATTTCCATCTGTATTTTACCTGCGGTAATAATTTTACATATTTCACTATTTCAGACAATACTGTCCTCACCCATGACTTGATGGAATAAAAATAAATTACTTTATTCGTAATGAAACTCTTTGCATACACCAAATCATCAATTGCTTTTATCACAACTTTAGATGATAAAAACTTGTTGTGGTTTAATTCCGGATGCAATATCTTATAATCATCTGTGGAAAAAGTTGGCGGACAGAGAACATGAACTGAAACTTTTCGCGACTCTAAATACTTTGCCAGCAACTGCGAGTAAGAATAAAACCCTGCCTTGGATGGACCATATGCTATACCGTCCACATAAGAAAATTCAACTGCTGCCCTGCTTGCAATATTTATTATCGTCCCTGACTTATTTTTTATCATTGAGGGGATAACTAAGTTAATAATGTTTATCTGCGCCAATAAGTTTGTGTTCAAAACATTGGCATAATCATCAATCTTAATTGAATCGGGAGAGCGGTGAAACTTCAATCCCGCATTATTGATTAGAACATCTATACTGCCAAATTTATTTATGCAGTCTTCAACTGACTTTGCAACTGCAGCAAAATCCCCAATTGAAAGTTTCGAGAAAAAGAATGTTTTCCCGGCATACTTAGCAAATACTTCTTCGGAATAGTCTTCAATCGAAACACCATATACGCGACAACCCGACTCCAAATAATGTAAGGCCAACTCCCTGCCTAAACCGTTTGCGGCACCTGTAATAAATATATTCATATTAAACTTTTGTAATATTTTTCGTTTTCTTTAACAAATTGAGTAAAAGAAAATTTATCTTTTACTGAATCTTTTCCTGAAGTTGCTATTTTCTTACGCAACTCTTCATCTTTATATAAGTTAAAAATCTTTTCAGATAAGTCTATAGGATTTCCTGCTTCAAACAGAAATCCGTTTTCATTGTTTGTTACTATTTCTCTTGCCGCGCCGATATCAGTAATAACTACTGCAACTTCACAAGCCATATACTCAATAACACTATTCGATAAACCTTCACCCCTTTGCTTGTAAGAGCATAACACACCAACATCAAAGTTGGGAATATAATTTTCTGTATTACTGACTCGCCCAATGTATTTCAGAATTTCCTGATTAACACCAATTTTTACAGCATATTCCTTATATTCCTCAGCTAATTTTCCTGCCCCAATTATATGAACTTCAAGATTGTTGATTTTCTCTTGAATTGTTTTTATGGCATCAAAAAAAGTATAAAAATCTTTATACTCCGAAAGGCTTGCGACAATTCCAACCACAAACTTATCATCATTACGAGTTCTTATTTGGTTAAATCTGTTCAAGTCTAACCCGTTATAAATCACAAGTCCCCGGTTTTTTATATCATATGCATCTAATCCTGCTTGACTGTTTGCAACAATATTCCCGCTGATATTTAATATCCACCTTTTAATCAAGTGCCTATATGTTCTGCGGGTGTCCGTGTCCCTTATAGAACCATTTACAAACTTTGTTCTAGAAAATAGACTTGCAAAATATCCATAGAAAGCAGTCATCCCATCCCACACATAAATTATGTCGATGCTTTCTCTTCTGCAGTACTTAATCAGTTCTATAATTAGGAATAAATCCCATCGATACTTGCGGAGGAAGTAACTAAACTTTGAGGACAATTCCTTAACTTGTTCATCGTACCCATCTTGGCGTTCAAGGAAGCAAATGGTATGAATTGAAAAAGCGGACCGGTCAAGTCCTTTCAGCAATTCAACAAATTGCCTCTCCTTGCCCCCCCGCCTTAACTCGTCTATTATATGAAGAACAGTAATTTTACTAATATTTTCGGGTTGATTATTATTTGTGATATCTAAACTCAATTAAGAACTATAAGAATGTACCTATTGTGTGTTATACTCTGTTAACAACAAAGTTTTGAGCACCATCATATGAAATAATTTGTCCCGGAATTCCTACCACAACCGCATTATCAGGAATAGATTTTGTCACGACAGAGTTTGCACCTATTGCAACATTATTCCCGATTACAACCCCGCCGATTATCTTACATCCAGCACCAATATGTGCATCATTACCAATTACTGGTGCTCCCGGATTCTTCCCCCTGTTTGTCTCACCAATTAATACTCCGGGCTGAATCAAAACATTTCGTCCTATTTTGGTTTTGCCATTTATGATAATCGTTCCAAAGTGTGCAATTGAAAAACCTAAATCAATTTGAGTACTTACAGGAATATCAAAGCCGAATCTATACGCGTGATGAAATAAAATTAATCTGGCAAACGGATACAATGTATACTTAAATACTTTTTTATTCTTTAAATACTTTGTAATTCTCCAACAATACATAAATCTGAACCCGGGCAGCAGTATATATGCCTTAATAAAAGCCGTTACACCATGACGGCCAGAATACTTATATATATCTGATTTTAATGCAGCTAAAAGCTCTGGGAATGACTGCTCAAACACGATTAAGACTCCTTTTACTTTATCAATTTGACTTAATTATTGCAATACATTGACTGTATACACAGTCATCTATGTTTAAGTTTTTGCGTACAAAAGACCTAACGGAAAAAATATAACACACAAAATCTTTAAGTAGAATTTATTCAAGTCCCCTATTGTATTTAAAAACGGAACATTCCCCAGCAAACTATAAGCAATGTATCTTGTGAAGAATTTAACTATAAGTACCGGATGAAATGAGAGTTTGTGTAAGTAAGAATTTAAAAAATCCAACTCGAACATCCTTTTGCTCAACGGAATATTTGTCTTTTGATTTGTACGCGTCAGTAAACTATCTGCATTATGATCAACAAAATATATGCGCAATGTATCGTTGATGAAAA
>CAIWTC010000433.1 GCA_903915485.1 uncultured Ignavibacteriales bacterium
CACGGGTTTTTAGTTTCGCAAATCCTTTAGCAGAGTTAGTTTTTGCGGGAGATGCTTTATCGGGCGAATAAGAAAAACACCAGTTCGCACTGTCGCATGTAGCATTGACCGCATCTATTCTTTCCAAAGAATAACCTTTCTTTGACGCCCATGAGGAATAATAAAATACTGAATCAAGAGTCGCACCTAAACTTGACTTCAGCACAATTCCATCCTTGTCATCATTCAATGCAGGCAAAGACAACTTAATTAATTTGCTGTTAGTATAACCATAAAAAGATGAAAGCGTATCGGATGAAAGAATTACATAATCACCGGGAAGTATAGAATAATCTTTGGTTGTAATTACTGTCGTATGCGGAGTGGATAGCACATCACCGACAGTGCAGTTTTTCAGATTGACAGTATCCTTAGAAATGTTCTGAAGTTCAATCCACTCGGGATTTCCCGAAGCAGGTTCAAACATAATTTCATTGATAACAATATCATGCGCAGGCACTTCAGTCTTATATACGGTTACTGCACACTCCGAAGAATTATTCAGCGAATCCTCATCGGACACATAATTTACAACTGCGATGAAACTATATTTACCCGCCCCGAATGGTGCTGTTTTGATTTCAGCAATAACCGAATCCTTTGATGCAATTCCGCCGCTTATACTTACTTGCTTTATCAACTCACTTCCTTGCGTCAGCAAATCACCGTTGGCATCATTGAATATAGATAATCCATAACCCGATGCTGTTTCAGTTCCGTAATTTTTAATTTTCAAATTGAATATGATTGAATCGCTTTCAACGAAACCGGTTTTTGCCGGAGCAAAACTTATCAAAGATAAATCATACTTCTTCGGAGATGCTGTATTCGCGGCACCGGGAGTAGCATTTGCCTTTGCGGTACTCGTCGCCCAGTTTGTCGGCGCAGTACTTGATGAATCCAAATAAAGCCTCTCAAGCGAACGGCCGTTTGTTCCGCCCATTGAAGGAATATATACTATTGAATCAATCACAACTCCGAGTGAATCGGTAACAACCACCATATCGCCATCGTTGTTCAACTGCGGAAGTGCCGCCGTGAGCAAGTCAAACGAAGCATTATACTTCTGCCGGAGAAGTGAGTCGGTAGATATTACTAAATATGATTTCGGCTGAACAAAATAATTTTCTGCAGTAAGCACATGCGTACGGATACGGTCAGATATTTTCCATCCGTTCAAATTAATTGCCTTTGCCGAACGGTTATATATCTCAATCCATTCCGCATCACCCACTAGCGGATAGTACATCAACTCTCTCAGCACTATATCATTATAATTGTTTTCCTGTTTAACAACCTGAACAGATATCATTGAAGTATTATCAAAAGAATACTCATCCCCCGCAATGCCCAACGACACAATAAGTAAATGTTCGCCGATGCTTAGAGGACCGACCGTCATTGTAACACGAATTGAATCATTTGCGACGAGGGCACTATTTATGTTGATAGTTTTAATAAGTTCATTTACCTGTGCGGATGAATCAGCATTAGCATCATCATTTACAGAAACAGAAAAACCTGAGGCAGTACTTGTTCCGTTATTCTTAACGGTAAACGCGACCGTAACTGAATCTTTCTCGACGAAATATTTCTTTCCACATGATAATTCACTAACGGAAAGATTAATCTTTTTCGGCAGCATACTGTTGGCAATACCGGGAGTTGCCATAAGTTTGGAATTGCAGGAAGTCCAGTTAGTTAGTGAAGTACTTAATGAATCGGCAAAATGTCTTTCAAGCGAGTATCCGTTTTTCCCGCCCATTGCAGGTGTATAAATCATAGAATCAATCACAACACCGAGCGAGTCGGTAAAAACAATCATATCACCGTCATTATTAAGCGGCGGCACGGTCATGCTTAACAGATTAAACGCGTAACCATATTTCTGCTTAAGCAGTGAATCACCGCAGATAACCAGATAAGAATTCGGCGTCATCAAAACATCCTTATTAGGAAGTGTGTACTTATGAACTTTGTCTTCCACACTCCACTTTTTAAGATTTATTGTTTTGTCCGAGCGGTTAAATAACTCAATCCATTCATCCCCTCCCGAAGGCGGGTCATACATTATTTCGTTTATCACGATGTCGTTATAATAGAATTCCTTTTTATTCACCTGCACTTCCACCGTTGAGGAGTTATCGGCGGGTGACTCATCATAATTCAAAACAACTTTTGCGATATATCGG
>CAIWTC010000434.1 GCA_903915485.1 uncultured Ignavibacteriales bacterium
AAACGCCGTCGTGGATATCCATTGAAATTTTGTTCTTTAAATCTTCACCCGCATTCTGAAGTCTTAGCGCGTATTCCCTGATTTTTAGTTCAGATGATTTTGCCTTTTCTTCACTTTCAATGCGGTCGGAAATATCCGAGAGGTATGCATGAGCAAATTTCAACTCACCGAGACCGGTAATAATAATGCTGAATGTTTTCTTACCTATTACAGATGTGAATGATATGGTTTCTACCTTACCGATAATCTCCCCTAAATTCATTTCCTTTAATTCAGTAAGTAGATTTTTGATATTATTGCCCGAATCTATGATTTGTTTCAGCAGCCCTTTTGCGGAGGGATTACAAATTAGTATTTCCCCGTTTTCATCGAAACGAAAGAGTGGATTGGGGTTTACAGTAACAAAAAGTGTGAGGAGTTTTTCATTATGCAGTTCAAGAAGCAGTTTCTCCTGTTCGTGCTTTTGTTTTAACGGAATGAATATTTTCTTCGCGCTTGCATACAGGACTGTCAACACAAAGAGTGTCAGAGTAATAACTAATAATATGGGGTTTGATGCATTGAAAAAAATTTCCATTATATTTTGATTCTCCCGTAGATTCCTATTCTTTTATCCTGAAAATCAAATACTTACTACGCTCTCTAACGAAACAAAAGAAAATGCCGAGCAGTATTTCAAATTTTGTAAAAAGGTCAACATTGTAATAACCAATCGAAGTCCCTGCAACACCGTAAAAAAACTGCAAGAGAATTGAAAACTGATACGACAGCAGTAAAGCCATCCAAATATCTATTTCCATAGCATTTATAGCATTGAGATATAAAACACGAATTACTAATCCCGTTACCAGAAATTGAATAACAAACATAAATATAACTTCATCGTGGTTTGAATGAGGAATATTTCCAAAGGCAATTCCCAAAACAATACTTAATAAAAGCCAATACTTCCATTTAGGGATTTTATTTAATTCCAGCAAGGTGAATGGGGTAAATAATAAAACAAAAATATAAATATCATTTGTTACCCAACCAATGTTTATGTGGAAATTATAGTAAAGTCTTACGACAAACTCTCCTCCGGCAGCAGCAAACGCTAATAAAAAAAAGTAATATTTGAATCTGCCGTGCCTCTGCGTAAACGCCGGAATTATCCAAACAAAACTCATAAGGTCAAGTACCCATGACCTGTGCATTATAAGTATGCCCTTTGCAATTCAAACAAGTTCATCTGCTTAAAGAAACCATGAAAATCAAAAATATATCCGGTCATAAGCCTTAAAATTAAGTAATATGAGTTAGTCTGCCCTGAAAACACAAAATCTTTCAAGCGGCGGCAACAATTTACAACAAATAAAAAGGAAAAGATACCCGTACCAGTACGGATATTTGAATATATTTTTTGTTCATCTCTTCTCTCCAGGAAAGCCGGGAGAAACGAGGTGATGAGGCTGGACTGCCGGAAATCCCCAGGAAAAATTTCACGCACTTGAAAAACAAATTCACTATATTTTTTTACAAAAAACGCCAAAAACGCAGTATTATTCTTTAAATATCCGTACTAGCACTGATAGCGAAGGGCTGGTTAATTGCTTAAATTGAGTTGTAAATATGTGTAAGTATTACGGTTTCCGATGGATATAGCGAGAATGGATTTGGAATAACTTTAGATATAGTTAAAGAATCTTAACTGAACAAACAATTATATAGGATAAAAGTAATGAAAACAAAATATATCATTTTCCTATTTGCCATGAGTTTTTTCTCTGTTCCGGTTTTTGCGCAGAACAGCTCTAATGACTGGTATCCATTGGCTGTTGGTAATTATTGGGAATATGTATCCCAAAATATTGATGACCCTCTGAGCGTTGTAGTATATTCGGCTAAGAAAGTAATTTCCGAAATTGTTGCGCCGAATAACAAACACTACTTCATAATCGAATCTTATAATCGAGATTCAGCACACACCGGACGAAGCCTCAGTTATTATAGGTATGAAAACAATAAGTTGTATGAATACTTTCCGGTGCAGGTCAGTGAATATGTACGGACAAATTTTGATTCCGCTGATCATGCAGCAATCCCTGCCAGTTTAGAAAAAATGGAATATGTTACGAGGGGTTTTTTCGGGAAAGATTATATGTGCTGTAAATTCAAGAGCTGGGGAATATATTTCCCTGCTACATACGCAAAGGGTCTGGGATTTATGGAAGATTCTTATTCTAAAATGACAGGTGCAATAATCAACGGAATTAAATACGGCAGCATAAGTACAATTGATAATATTCCAACCGGATGCGATTTATTTCCTCTATCGCAAGGTTCTGTTTTTAGATATAAATTATTTGAATCAAGTTCATTTGCAGGAGATGTCGGCACCGAGTCAAATTATTTAAAGACCACTGAGGGAATTGCAAATATTAAAATCGTGTCCGCGATAATATCAAGCGATACAATAAAGTGGAATATAGAGGAGACTGATTCGCTTCGTTATCTCGAATATCATGGGACGGTGGTAACGCCTGTTATAGATTCAATTTATACTAAGAAAATTCAATACAGGGCATTCGAAGCTTTAGCTGATTCGCACAATATTTCATTACCAGACTATTCAAAAATTTGGAATATCCCAACACAGTTCCACCGGTACGCCGGTAAAGAAAACCTGTATAATCAGACAGTATCAAATTCGGACGATTTAGGTTCTTGGAACGACACTTTAGTTTTTAATACCGGGGTTGGATTAACCTATCACTATTCATCTTCAGGCCGAGGGCAGACATCGTACTCGCAAGATGTTTTTTCGGCAAAACTAATTGATTTTTACCCGGTAAAAGTTCAAGCAGAAATAAATCCTAACGCAAAGAAAATTTTCTTAGAACAGAATTATCCGAATCCGTTCAATCCTACGACGACGATAAAGTACTCGTTAAGCAGTCAACAGTTTGTAAGTTTAAAGGTGTTTGATGTATTGGGTAATGAAGTTGCATCGCTTGTG
>CAIWTC010000435.1 GCA_903915485.1 uncultured Ignavibacteriales bacterium
ACGCAAACTTCTCCATTGAACAAATACCTTTCTGTTTTTCAATAGTTAATTTATGCAGGGGGGAGTGGGAAACAGTATCATTTAATGATACTAATTGAGCCGCTTTGGGGACAACTTCTCATTTATCGGGAGATGTGTGGCGCCGCCAAATGCAAAATACTTTTTGCAAATGATTTACACTTTTA
Source organism: uncultured Ignavibacteriales bacterium (assembly GCA_903915485.1). Classification (GTDB taxonomy): domain Bacteria; phylum Bacteroidota; class Ignavibacteria; order Ignavibacteriales; family Ignavibacteriaceae; genus CAIYTF01. The sequence continues at coordinate 186 of CAIWTC010000435.1, forward strand.
CATATCTTGTCTACTTACTCACATATTTTTTTCATCTAGCCCACGGAGTGCTGAATTAAAGCCCCCTTAGAACAAAACAAGGTTCTGATTATCGAGTTCTCTCGGTCTCATTCTGAATTGCTTTATTCGCAATTGTTATTCCTTTCAGCGAATAACTTCACCACATATCTATATATAAATGCAAAAATATTCAGAACAGAATTTAAGTCACTCACAAAAGAGGTTGCCTACTTTAACCCTGAAGAGTCAAGGCTAAGCGAATTCAAAAAGATATTCAGATATATTAAGTCCAATGGGATTTCGAAAGTAATATTTAACACAGCGCACGGACTGCTCGTAAGGGATTTTATTTTATATTCGTTTCTAATATTCTCTAAATGTAAATTCTACGGGATACTTCATCAGGCAGAAAAACCGGAAACAAGTTTCACACAAAAAGTAATTTCACTCAGGACGAAAAACTACTTCGTGCTTAGTGATACCGTCATGGATTATGCACAAAAATATTCAACCAAAGGAATCCGCGTTTCATCTTTTTATCCTATATTCTTCCCTCAGCCCAAAAGTTTAACTCAGATAAAAAATAACGGCGACTTTATCGTATGCATCCCCGGCGCAATTGAACCCGAACGGAAAGATTACTATACACTAGTTGATTTAATCGTCAAACACCAAGACGAAATCGGTGAGAATATAAAATTTGAACTGCTCGGGAATATGCGCTCTATTCAAGGGAAAAAGTTGTACGACTATATTTTTGAAAAGAGGGTAAATGACTATTTTATCACTCACACGGAATACCTTCACGACAATGAATTTTTCCAAAGGATTATCAATTCCCAAATTATTCTCCCGCTGATTCACCCTGCGGTTAAAGAATTTGCCCCCTTCCTGAAGACTAGCATCTCAGGCGCATTCAGCTTAGGTTTTGCGTTTCAGAAACCATTTCTGCTTCACAACAAATTTAATGTAATTGACGACTTCAACGGCATCTCTGAGTTCTATGAGACCGGTGAACTCATTTCCCGCATTATTAAACTATCAAAAAATACTGAACTGCTTGCATCCCTTAACAATGGATATTCATCAAAGCAGAAATTTTCCTTTGAAGAACAATCTGAAAAATATATTGCACTTCTGAAATAACTGTCGCTGTATCTAATCAGTCGAATAACTTTCTGATTCCTGTATCGACTTGAAAGGCCCTACCCTGACACGATACCATGTTTCTTTTGTATCCGGATGCTTAAACTCCATGACAAAAGTGTTCCCAGCTTTTTTTCTTAAGTTTTGACTTGTTGATTCTGCTTTAGATTTGTTTTTCCACGATGACACCTGCACCGAATAACGCTCACCATCTGTCCAAATATTTCCCTTCACATTTTTATCCGATGAAAAAACATATTTTGTTTCAGAATCAATCTTAGAAGTCTGAGGTTTTTCTAAATTATGTTTAATCTCTTTTTTTGAGTTCTCTTTCTCTTTAGCTTTTATAGACTTTTCTTCGGAATGCCCCGCATCACCTTTTGTATTGACATCATAAACGGATGCCGCCCCGGATTCAATATTATATAGTCCGCCCACTACTTTGAATTTATTCTCGTGTATAAGTTCTTTCAGTATATTGCTTCCCCTTATAGCGTTTGCAACTTGAAGTTCTATATTATTATCAATCGCCAATGGCAATGCTTTTTCTTTATCGGGGATTTTTGATTTAGCATCATCAACAGCAGGTTTGATTTTTGCAACTAAGGCATTAATGTTTTCACCAAAGTCTCCACCCTCAAGGGTTGCTTTTACAGCTCCGCAAGCAGTGTGCCCCAACACTACCAGCAACTCCGAATGAAGATGTTCCGCAGCATATTCAATACTTCCTAAGGTAACTTCATCAATAACATTACCCGCGACACGAATCACAAATAACTGGCCCAAATCTTCATCAAAAATAATTTCCGGCGAAACTCTTGAATCTGAGCATGTCAGAACTATTGCATAAGGATGCTGACCTTTTTTTTGTTCATTCCGTTGAACATTGTATTCTTTTGGTTTGAACGATGAAGACAAGTACCGCTTATTCCCCTCATTTAACTTTTTCACTGCATCCGAAGGCGAAACCTGCGCATCAATTGAACTAACAAGAAGTAAACACAAACCAATTAAGAATTTGGAATTCATAAGCCACCTAACCTTTATTATTAATACTGTATTATCGAATAGAGGAGGATAAATGTTTAGCCTCTTGAGAATTGATTTCTCTATTTATAACTTAAATAAAAAAAATCGATTATAAGATTAATTATCAGGTCGTCAATGTGCTGGTAAATTAACAGAGGTGATTAAAACATTTCCGCTTGGAAAGAAATGCTCATATTAAAGATGATTAACAGGCAAAATATAATAATCCCCCTTTGCCTTTTCAAAGCA
>CAIWTC010000436.1 GCA_903915485.1 uncultured Ignavibacteriales bacterium
CCGCCTTCAAAAAAGGAATTCGGTTTTGAGGAGGACGATATTGTTTTACTTTTCTTCGGCTACATCCGTAAATATAAAGGACTTGATATCCTTATTGATGCTATGCCATCCCTTAGGAAACTTAACAGCAAACTAAAGCTTCTCATCGTTGGCGAATCATATGACGATATAACAAAATATACCTCACAAATCTCTGCGTTGGGATTGGAGAACTCCGTAAAACTTATTAACAACTTTGTTCCGAATGAAGAAGTCGGCAAATACTATAGCGTTGCTGATTTGGTTGTCCTTCCCTATCGAAGCGCGACACAAAGCGGAATACTAAATGTAGCATATGGATTCGGCAAACCTGTCCTCGTTACAAATGTCGGAGGATTAGCAGAATCAGTAGATGAAGGTTTAACAGGATTTGTCATCGAACCCGAAGATGCTTCACAAATTACATCAGGGGTTCAAAAATACATCGAAGCAAAAAACAAAGTCGATTTTTATACAAACATAATGACCAAAAATAAGTCCAATCTTTTTTATACATTACCCGGTATATTTAAAGAAATTATTAACGGTCTTAGTAACCGTACACAAAAAACTTAAACAAAATAACTCAGGAACATTTTATATGAAATTAAAAATATTATTACTAATAGCAATTCTATCTATAGGGGCAAACAGTACTTACTCCGCTCTTGGCAATCCGAAACAGGATACACTCGCAATAGGTTTTTGGAATTTAGAAAACTTATACGATACTGTTGATGACCCGAAGATTAACGATGAGGATTTTCTACCAACTTCAAAATATAAATGGACAGAAGAACGGTACAATGAAAAACTTTCTCACCTTTCGACAGTTATTCACCTAATGAATTCAGGTAAAGGCCCGGACATCATCGGTTTTGCAGAAGTTGAGAACAAGGGTGTTGTTCAAGGTTTAATCAAAAGCAATGTTAAAGACATTAAATACAATATAGCACATATGGATTCACCTGACATTCGAGGAATTGACTGTGCTATGATATACAAAAAAGACAAATTCAAATTAGTAAAACTTGAAGCGGACTCAGTTCACCTCCCTACCAATCACCCCACAAGACTGATACTGCATGCAACATTTAATTTCAATAAAGAAGTACTTCATGTATTTGTAAATCACTGGCCTTCCCGTTTAGGAGGTCAGGAAGAATCTGAGAGAAACAGAGTCGCAGCAGCACAGGTTCTTAGAGCAAGAATTGATGCAGTACTAAAGTCCAACCCAAAGGCCGGCATTTTCATAATGGGTGACTTCAACGATGAACCGGACAATGTTTCAATCACAAAAGAGCTAGGCGCAGAGCACTTTGTATGCGGTAATGCAGACGAATCATTCACACTCCACAACTTAGCATGGGAAAGAAAAAGCAAAGGCGAAGGAACACTGAAATACAAAAATACTTGGAATCTACTTGACCAAATTATAGTTTCATCGTCATTAGTCAGCACGAAAAAATCAGCCTTGAAATACATCTGCGGTTCATTCGAAATTTTCCAAAGAGATTTCATGCTCGAAACCGACCCAAAATATTTAGGAAGTCCACTCCCAACATTTGGCGGCACCAAATACTTAGCAGGGTACAGTGACCACTTCCCTGTGCTCGCGAAGTTTTTGTTTGTGAAATAATAGCCCACAAAACAATCAAAGATATTTTTCACTATATCGCCTTAACTTCTAAGTTGAGGCGATATTTCTTTATCCCCTCCCGTCTTTATTCCTAAATTAATTTTCTATGTGAATAACTGATATTATATTGCAGAACAATTGTGATTTATCCCCATTTCCCGCATAAATATGCATATTTTTTTGTTTATTTAGCTCATAAAAAACGGAGAATTTTCTTATATTTATTGACGGATTTTTTAGAAGAAAGGTAAATATGGCAGATAATAAAATTAGAAAGATAGCTATTAACACCGGCGGCGGCGATGCCCCTGGATTGAATGCAGTTATTAAAGCAGTAACAGTCGCAGGCTTGAACCGCGGTTGGCAAGTGCTTGGAATCAGAGACGGATACAATGGGTTGTTTCTTCCCGAAAACTATCCTGCAGGTGACGGAGTTATTAATTTAACTTACGAGCTTGTTGAAAATATTACCGCCCTTGGCGGAACAATCCTCGGTACTACAAACAGAGGAAACCCTACACGCTACCCGATGAAAGATACCAAGGGTAATGTAGTTGAAATTGATAGAACCGATGAAGTTCTCGCCGGTTTCAAAAGAGAAGGCATTGATGCTCTCGTTGCTATCGGCGGCGACGGCTCATTGTTTATGGCTAACGGCTTTGTGGCAAAAGGCCTTAAAGTTGTCGGCGTTCCTAAAACAATTGATAACGATTTAGACGGTACAGTAATTACATTCGGTTTCGATACCGCTGTAAGCTACGCAACTGAAGCTATTGACAGACTTCACACCACTGCTAAGTCACACGGTCGTATAATGATTGTTGAAGTAATGGGTCGTTACGCAGGATGGATTGCTCTTGAAGCAGGCGTTGCCGCTTCTGCTGATGCAATTCTTATTCCCGAAATACCTTACGATACCAATGTTGTTGCAGACCACTTGAATAAACTTTTCAAGGCCGGTAGAAAACATGCTATTGTTGTTGTTGCTGAAGGTGCTAAACCTAAAGGCGGCGATACTGCAATTATCGAAAGCGAAGCAGGCAAATCCGAAAGACTCGGCGGTGCGGCTGAAAGATTAGATAAAGCGCTTAAACCATTAGTACAAAATGAAATTCGAACTGTTATTATGGGTCACTTGCTAAGAGGCGGAGCGCCTAATGCGTTTGATAGACTGCTCGCATTAAGATTCGGTGCTGCTGCTGTGCGTGCACTCGATGAAGGCATGAGCGGCGTCATGGTTGCACTCGATCCTCCAACTGTTCGATATGTTCCTCTCGATCAGGTATCGGGACGCATTCGTCAAGTTGATGTCGAGAACGATTCAATGATTACAGCAAGAGATTTAGGCATCTGCTTCGGCGACTAATCTCTGTTTTATATTATATAAAAAATGGACTGTCAGAAATTGGCAGTCCATTTTTGTTTTAAATCCTTCGTTATACTTAAAATAACTTAGCGACCTTTGCGCACTTTGCGAGAGAATATTTTTCAAAAATACTTAAGCTAACTAAAAGTTTTTCACGCAAGACGCAGTGCTCGCAAAGAAAAATCCAGGGAATGTACTTTGCGGATTCTGCGCACTTAGCGGTTTCAACACAAATTCTACTTCATCAAAACCATCTTACGGCTAAGTTCATTAGCGCCTTGCTTCAGATGAACAAAATACACTCCGCTCTTAAAATCACCCGCATCAAACCTGACCTGATGTTTCCCTGCTGACTGATACCCTGTCACTAAAGCCGATACTTCGTTCCCAAGCACATCATATACACTCAAAGAGACTTGACCATCATAAGGCAAACTGTAGTTAATCTGCGTACTCGGATTGAATGGGTTTGGATAATTCTGCTCTAATGCAAATGACTTCTCATTAATATTTTCGGATTTAATCCCGGTTATATTTACAGGTGTTGATATTTTAACAGGAACCAGTATGGTCTTTCCGTCAGCGAATACTGCTAGTGTATCTATAATAACGCTGTTTGAATTCGATGATGACAAAGAAAATATGCACGATACTGATTGCCCTGCAGGAACAGAAATATTTGAGATATTATTTATTAATAAACTCCTTCTTGCAGTTATAGAAGAAACATCAGATGCCTTCAAACCTGTGTTAACAAGCTTAACAATAATGTACGGTTGAACTTTGAAATCACTTGAGTCCATCTCAGGCTTAGCAGGGAAAACCGATAACGCGGGCAGTTTAACCCTATTGGCTTTTGTTACAAAATTGGAAATTCTATCAACAAACTCAGGATGATCAATTAACGGATTTCGCTTGCCCTGAAAACTTGCAATAGCAGTACAGCGGGCTCTTTCCCTTGCATCAACAGTATCTGAATGATTCCAAATCCTAAATGCTCTCTCCTGTTCAGCATCCAAGAAACTTCCGTAATTGTTCGGGAAGCGTATCAAAAAATAAAGCATTGTTCGTGCGACATTACCCTTATGAACATCCCTTGGTTCAAAAGCAGTTGCACCATTAATATTTTTTCCCAACTTACTCCCTCCCAACTCGTAAGTAACTCCGCTAGTAACTATTCCGAACGGATAGTTTGACCTGCTGCTGTTAGGTGCATTTGTCGTAGGATATAAATGATATATATCAGAAACCATCGGGTCAGCACTGCCGAACATTGACTGCGGCCATGAGTGCTCTGTGTTGAATCCCAGATTTTGAGCTGCTGTTCTGTCAGTAGAACCGGGAGTATAAACTTTTATTCCGCTGTAGACGCATTCAATGGTGTCGCCGGGTTGCTTGTCGATAACTGAAAACATTTTATCGCGCGCAAGATTATAACCCAATGCTGTTTGTCCCTGCACATATGTTGATAGTGAATAAAACAAACTTGAGTCATACTTATCAAAAGTAATATCCTGAAATAAATCATCCAATTTCGCAGAACCTGAAACATCAACAGTTAATGCTTTTGATGAATCCGAACTGCTGCAAACAATTACATCTTTTGAGTTAACATTATTAACAGGTTTATAATATATTTTCAAGTTATAACTGCCCTGTGGAGGAATAGCAAAATTTGTTACAGAAGGAACGAACTCCTGATTGGTGTTCTGTAAAACATTATAGGATTTTGAGGAAACTAAATTATTATACAGTTTTATCTCGAGGCTGTCAACCATACGGACAGAAATCTGCTTAAATGTTAAGCTGTAATCTGTCTGTGCAAAGGTTGGAAACCA
>CAIWTC010000437.1 GCA_903915485.1 uncultured Ignavibacteriales bacterium
GAGAACATTCAAAACAGCTGACAATAATGGTGGAAGCGCAAGAGCTTTAAAAGTGGGTGATAAATTTACACTCTCAATTTCTGCTACCCGTGCTTATGGTCAGATTGGTTTTGCCTTATTATCATCTCCTTCAACGGGTTCCTGGGTAAATAGAGAAAGTAATTACTCTTTAACCGTCAAACTAGATGGTCCGGCATATACGGGAAATGGTACTTGGGGTAATTGGTACGCTACCGGCGCGGGAACTTCAGCGGCTAGTTTTGGCGGAAATCAGGGAACATACAAAGATTTTGTTTTTACGGTTACGCTCACTGCTCCTGATAGAGCTAACATATCAATTACTGATGGAACCTCAATAAGTAATTTTTATGATTTTCAATTAAAAAATTCGAATGTCATTACTGACTTTTCAGTCTTTTTACAAGATAACTGGGACGGTGGTGCCAATAACAATATGTATGTTGGAATTGGTTCAGGTTCAAATTGTTCTGTTCAGAGCACCGGTGCATTGGCAATTGGCGGAAGCAGCGGAACCTTTTCAATTGGCGGTGTAATCACTAACGGTGTATATGCTGACCAAACAGTTACTTCATACACAAATACATTAACTAAATCAGGTTCGGGTGAAGTTACGCTTTCAGCAGCGAACACTTACTCAGGGACAACAACCATCAGCGGCGGTACGCTCACTTTGGGTATTGCGAATGCAATCCCTGCTAATGCGATGGGCCTAAGCGGTACCTTAAAAACCGGCGCAACTGCAGGATATGGAACAACAATCGGCGCCTTAACCTTAAATGGAACTTCGACCATCGCCTTGGGATCAGGTTCTCACACTTTAACATTTAGCGATAGTCATCTATTGACTTGGACCGGGACGCTCAGCGTAACCGGATGGACAGGAAGCGCTACAACTAGTGGCGGCGGTACTGCCGGAGTAATTAAATTTGGCAGTGCAAATACTACTTTGTCAAGTACTCAATTAAGCAACATAACTTTTTCAGGATTCCCCTCTGGAGCAGTTCTAAAATCAAATGGCGAATTAGTACCTGCGAGTGAAGCATCATTTAATACTGCTGCTGCAGGCGACTGGAATTCAGGCGCAACTTGGACGGGCGGAAGCGTACCTCCGGCAGGAGCGGTGACAATCCTAAACCATGCAGTTACAGTTAATTCTTCTGTTACTAATGCACCCAGTGCAATAACAGTTAGTAGCGGTTCATCCTTAACTTTAGGCGCATCAGGAGCTATAACTGTTTCTACTTTAACTAACAACGGCTCAGTAAGTATGACTTCAGGCGGAGTTCTTACAATAGCAGCCGCCGGAACATTTACAAATAATCTTACTTTTACGGGCGGAATTGGAACTGTAAACTTTGCAGGTGCAGGAACTGTCAATGGTTCAGCAGTAACGACATTCAATAACTTGACAATCAATTCAGGAGTCCTGACTCTATCTATGGTTCCGCATATCGCCGGTACTTTTCAAATTTATAACGGTAATGTTTCCACTGCTCCAATTTATGATGCAAACTCAACCTTAAAATATGGTGTTGGGTATAACAGATTCAATGAGTGGACTGCAATAGGAGTAGGAACTACAGGTGTTACTGCTGGGTATCCCTATAATGTATTAGTAGCAGCGGGTAAATTTGATTTATCAAATGGTGATGTTACAAATGCCCGCGCTTGCGCAGGAAGTTTGACTGTTAATTCATCCGATACTTTAACAATGTCTTCAATGCCGGTTGCTTTGACGGTTGGTGGTGATATTACAATTAACGGTAATTTGACGCTTTCCCCTGTGACAGGCGGTGACATAAAATCGAATGGTAACATCAATTTTGGAGCAAGTTCAACATTTAACTCCAATAATAGAGCTATCTTCTTTATTAAAGATGGAACTCAGACTTTAAGCCATGCTTCGGGTGCAATTACTATTCCTTACATTGTTATCGGAAAATTAGGAGGAACAGGAACCACAATTCAAATGAGTTCAACTGATATAACCTCAAGTGCACCGCTTGGAGGAAATTCAATTTCATTTACAAATAGTAATGATGTGTTAGATTTGAATGGAAGAAACCTTACAATTGGAACTTCGGGTCAGGCATCAACAATCAGTGGCAGTGGTACCATAAAAGGAAATAGTGCATCAAGCATAAGCATTTTAGGAACAGGGGCCTTTGGAACGGTTAATTTTACAACCGGTTCACAGACAATAAATAATTTAACCGTTAACCGCACTTTAACAGGAACTGCAACACTTGGAACTAACCTGACTGTCAATGGAACTTTAACAATGACTTCCGGGAATTTAGACTTGAATGGCAAAACAGTTACTCTTGGCACTTCTGCAACTTTGGTAGAAACTGCCGGCAGTTCAGTAATGGGAACAAGTGGTACTATTACTACAACAAGAACATTCAACGCCGGTAATTTGTCTGCGGGTGTTAATATTGCAGGCTTGGGAGCAAAGATTACCACGACTGCTGCTTTAGGGAGTACAGTTATCAGCAGAGGTCACGCTGCCCAGACAGGAAACAGCAATACAGGCATCAAAAGATATTATGATATCACTCCTACCACTAATACAGGATTGGCCGCAACGCTAGAATTTAATTTTGATGCTGCCAATGATTTGAATGGTAAAACTGCTGCAAATTTGGTTTTATTCAAATCAACAAATGGCGGATTAAGTTGGTCAAATGCGGGTGGAACATATGCGACTAATAAAGTAACATTAAGCGGTATTTCAGATTTTTCGAGATGGACTTTGGGTGAAAGCACCGCGCCGCTTAACTCTTTAACTTATATTTCTACTGCATCGGGAACTTGGGAAACTGGTTCTAATTGGGATCAGGGAAGCACACCTCCTTCGGGGGCAACAGTTATTATAGCACATGATATTAGCTATAACTCTATTGGAAGTATTTCTGCATTGGTAGTTAAATCAGGTAAAACATTTAGTATTGCCTCGGGAAAGACATTAACTGCCTCCACGGTTAGTGATACAGGAATTGTTGATCTAAGTGCAGGCGGCACATTATCTGTCGCAAGTTCAGGTACGGTTACTTCTACCGCTGCAGGTACGCTTACTTTAGGAACGGGTTCTATTTCATATGCAGGTGCAGGAACTTTGACAAACAACGGAACGCTTACTGCAGGCACAGGTCATGTTTCTTTTGCAGGAGCGGGAACGCTAAATAATGGCGGTACATATACTGCCGGAAGTGTTGGTGTTACTTTCTCAACCACAGGTTCGATAAGCAATACAGGAACATTTAATGCCGGTTCAGGAAGTCTGACTTTTACTAAAGCAGGTACGCTCAGCAACTCAGGCACATTCAATGCAAATACAAGTACAGTTACATTTGACTCTGCGGGAACAGTGACGGGGACTATATCTCTGAATAATGTTAATATAGCAAACGGAGTCGACTTTGGAACTGCAGGAACAGTTACGGGAACTTTATCTATAAATGCCGGCGGTTATATAAATACCAACCCGCCAATTTATTCCGGAACCTCCACGCTTAAATATAATAATGGCGCATCATATGGCAGATGGCTTGAGTGGAGCGCAACTTCAGGGAAAGGATATCCGAATAATGTTCAGGTTAGTAGTAACTCAACGGTTGATTTGGGTAATGCCGGAACAGGTACTGTTAGACAGATTGCAGGTAATTTAACAATTGATGCAGGATCTTCATTTAGCATGAATGTTAGTCAAATGACTGCTGGATTCACAGTAAATGGAAACATATTAAATAACGGAACGCTTATACTTTCAACTCTAGGCGGTGGTGATTTGAATGTAAAGGGAAACATCACGAACAATAGTACATTTTCTTGTAATGGAAGGCTTTTGCAACTGAACGGAGCAACAGCGCAGACAATAAGCGGAACTTCAGCAATGACAATAGATTCTCTAGCAGTAAATAATTCTGCAGGAATTGTTTTGTCACAAAGCGCATCAGTTAACAGTGCATTGACTCTAACCTCGGGAACAATTTCACTTGGTTCAAATAACCTTACATTAGGTTCAAGTGCAGTCGTCAGCGGTACTGCTTCTGCCACTGCAATGGTTATCACGAATGGTTCTGGCACGATGATAAAATCATTGGCTAATGCACAGACTCTGCCTTTTTCTTTTACTTTCCCAATCGGCGAAAATACAGGAACAACTGAGTATTCACCTGTTACTATAACAGTTACATCCGGGACTTTATCATCTGCAAGTTTGACTGCTAAAGTTGTAAATGCAAAACATGCTTCAATGAATGTTTCACCAAGCAGCTATATCAGCCGATATTGGACACTTACTTCAACCGGCATAACTACTCCAAGTTTAGGAGTAACCGGAACCTATCGCACTGCTGATGTCACCGGAACAGAGTCAAGTATGGTTACCGGTCAGCGTTCAGGAAGTTCATGGACACAGTTAAGCGCAGTTAATTCTTCGCTTCATCAGATTTCCGGAACAGGATTGTCTTCCTTGGGAGATTTTACTGCAGGTTCTTCTGATGCGTTCTCGTCATCAGGTTTGGTTACCGTAACATTTATTCCTGAAGGATATTATAGAAGTGATGTTGACCCGCTTCCTGTTACGGATGTCTTTACTGCTACATTGGCAAGTACAACGGCACCTGACTATGCCGAGGTTGAAACGGTGAATGTAACTTTAGACTCTGCTTCATATACAGGCACAGCAACATTTACAACAGCTGCTTCAGGGAGTTATTATCTCATAATAAAAGGAATGGCTATAATGGCTACTTGGAGTGCTTCTCCGATAGCATTCACAAAGGGTGGTACTGTAAGTTACGACTTCACTACTGGGCTTGACAAAGCGTTTGCAATTCCGGGATTCCCGTTTGACCCTATGATTCAGCAGGGAACCAAGTGGTGTCTTTACAGCGGCGATGTTGACCAGGATGAATTAATAGGAAATGTTGATTTGACTATGATAGACAATGATGCATTTGTAACTCTTGAAGTCCATGGTGCAACAGACCTTGATGGTGATGCATTGGTTGGAAATGTTGACTTAACTATCTGCGACAATCATGCCTTTTGGGTAGTTGAATCACAATCACCTAGAAAAATGGGCGGTATGGCAAGTAAGTATTTACACAAACCTGTTTTGAAGTTGGAAAAACAAGCTCAAAAACAGTTTTAAGAATTTGAGTTTTAATTAGAATGCTACTCATATAGAGGCGCAATAGTTGTTCTAAATAAAAACCCCTCTCGAGATAATTGAGAGGGGTTTTTAAATTTAAGTAGTATTTGTTACAAAATTCGTATAAATAAATGTTTTATGATAATTAACTATAAATACACCCTAGGGTCCACATGCAAAATTGGTATCAAGGGAGATATAGTCAAGGGAACAAAGGCTTCGGTAGCAGTGGATGCAATTATGGATAATTGTGGCATAAGTCCAATGTTTGTGATAGATGAGATAACAATGGGTTTCTCGCTATGCATGGATTGGATTGCCAGATAATCCCGAACGCAATGAGAACATGTGATAGAGTTCACGCATAAAAATTAATATCAGATGCAGTGCAGTCAGTCAGTAAGAATAGAGTGCCGTTGGGAGGTAATAGAAAAGGAGAATCAACTATTGATAAACAAGGGGGATAAGGCAATCTAAGGGATGAATACAACGGCAGATTTGGAGACAAAGACAACACTTGGCTAGAAATTATAAAAATAATAAAAAGTTAAATTTGTTTGTAAGTTAGGTTACTAATCCAAAAGCCAAAAAAATAATTTTGTAGGGTAGACATTAATACTATTTATAAATATGATTTTCATCATATATTGTTGAGCAAATTTAGGATAACTTAATTGCTTTGCTAATATCATAAGATATTTTAGCTATTGAACAAACATCTGAAAGTTAATTAATTGAAAATTGTTTTATTGTGTTTCTTTGGTTTAATTGTTATGACCTGTTCTCTATACGGGCAGGCCGACTCATATTATCTAACGATTAACCCAAACAACTCCTCTTTCATCACGGATATTCAAACGAGGATTCGTTCTCCATATACAACTGTGTCATATACAAATTTTATTAATAATGTAAATAATTTTGCTTCAAGAGATACTATAGTTAACGATACAGCAAAAAGGGTCTTTACAGATATTTATAGCGGTGAAAACTGTGTTTATACCCCTCCTTTTACTTGGGGGAGCGCATACAGCAGGGAGCACACTTATTGCCAGAGTTGGTGGCCGGTTGCAGGTACATCAAACCCATACTACTCCGACCAACATCATTTATTTCCGGCTGACCAGCCGAATGTGAATGGGATGCGTTCGAATAATCCTTTAGGTGAAGTCGTTACTGCATCATACACATTTCTGGAATGCAAACTTGGAAATGATGCGACAGGTAAGAAGGTTTTTGAACCAAGGGCAAGTCACAAAGGTGATGCTGCCAGGGCACTATTGTATATGGCGCTCAGGTATAATGGAGTTACAGGTTATGGTGACTGGACTTTCAATTACTTAAATACTCATTATTTAGCTGCTCAGAATCAAGATGTCGCAACGCTGATTAAGTGGCATAAACAGGACCCGCCTGATAAGTGGGAAATTGACAGGAATAATTATGTGCAATCGGTCCAACAGAATCGAAACCCTCTTGTTGATCATCCGGAATATGTAAATTACTTAAACTTCAATGACCTTTCCAAGGTTTCGCCAACTTACGCGGCAGAGCCGACTTTGAAAGCGGGTAACTTTGTTGTAACCAAGGGTGCTTCTTCGGTGACAGTAAGTTGGGCAACAGTTTCCTCGGGTGCCCAGATTCCTTCCGGTTATTTGCTTCAAGGATTTCAAAAGAATGACTATTTCCTCCCTATAGACGGGGAAACATACACGGACGATACTAACTGGTCAGATAGCGCTGTCGTTGTTAATGTTGCTTATGGTACAGGGTTTTATACATTCACAGGTGTTGATACTTCCAAGCAGTTCTATTTTAAGTTATTCCCTTATAATGGAACCGGAAGCCTGCGTAACTATATGATTACAGGTCTGGCGGATAATCTGACGCTGCTGCAACCGATTGGAAATGAGAGTTGGGGGGCAGGTTCAGTAAACAAAATTGTTTGGTCAAGTTTGAGTATTGCAAATGTTAAACTCGAATACAGTTCTGATGGCGGAACTAACTGGATTACTATAATTGCCAGTACACCTGCAAGTTCAGGCTATTATGACTGGACTGTTCCAGGCAGTGTATCTGCAAACTGTAAAGTCCGCGTCAGTGATGCGAGTGCATCCTCAACGAATTCGGTGGGAGCGGGTCTTTTTGCAATAACGCTTTCTTCGACTAATGTTAATTTAACTTCACCTGTCGGCAGTGAAAATTGGCAAGTTAATTCATTGCATAATATTACATGGACGAGCAACAGTGTAACAAATGCAAAGCTTGAATACACAACTGACGGCGGTACGAACTGGTCGGTTATAATTGCAAGTACTTCAGCAAATGCGGGTACTTATAGTTGGACCGTTCCTAATTCTGTATCTGCAAATTGTAAAGTAAGAATTAGCGATGCATCAAATGCTGCAGTAAACTCAATCAGCAGCAGTGCATTTACAATTTCAGCAATTCCCGTTGTTTCAATTACATCACCGGTTGGCGGAGAAAGTTGGGTTGGGAATTCATCTCATAACATTACATGGAGTAGTACAAGTGTAACTAAAGTAAAACTTGAATACACAATTGATGGCGGCACAAA
>CAIWTC010000438.1 GCA_903915485.1 uncultured Ignavibacteriales bacterium
AGGATTCACATGTGTACGAAATTACCAGGGGCAAGATACCGTTGTTTTCTGTTGATACCCATTTAATGATCGACAATACTACGGGATATGTTAGTATTAATCGATTTGCAGAGAACACAACTGATGAACTTACTTCTGCGCTTAAAGATTTATCAAATAAAGGGATGAAGAAATTAGTCTTGGATTTAAGAAACAATCCCGGAGGATACCTTAACCAGGCTGTTCAAATAGCTGATTTATTCTTAGACGGTAAAAAGAAAATTGTATACACAAAAGGAAGAAGAAAAGAATTTGATGAAGTATATACTTCAGAGACAAATTCACCTTATGAGAGCATGCCATTAGTAGTATTGATTAACCGTGGTAGTGCTTCTGCAAGCGAAATTGTTTCCGGTGCTATTCAAGACTGGGACAGAGGGTTAGTAATTGGCGAGACATCATTCGGTAAAGGATTAGTCCAAAGGCAATTCCCGCTGGAAGATGGAAGTTCGGTCCGTGTCACAATTTCTCAGTACTTCACTCCTGCTGGTAGATGTATCCAGAGGAAATACACTGATAAGAAGAAATACTATGAAGACCTCATGGACAGAGATGAAACTGAAGGCGAAAACATTACCCATAAAAGCGAGAAAGATTCTGGCAGACCCGAATATAAAACAGGTAATGGCAGAATTGTTTACGGCGGTGGCGGGATAACACCCGACTTTATTGTTAAATCGGATAAGATAACTGATTATACTGCATCTTTATTACGCAAAAATGTTTTCTATCTTTTTGTTCTGAACTATATTGATGTGCATGGTAAGAACATTCAAAACAAATACCCTGATTTAGCTTCCTACCGCGATGGCTTTGAGTTGAGTAAAAGCGAAATAGAATCTTTTATAGCTTTTGCCGAACAAAAAGAAGTCAAGTTTGTAGAAAAAGATTTCG
Source organism: uncultured Ignavibacteriales bacterium (assembly GCA_903915485.1). Classification (GTDB taxonomy): domain Bacteria; phylum Bacteroidota; class Ignavibacteria; order Ignavibacteriales; family Ignavibacteriaceae; genus CAIYTF01. The sequence goes on from CAIWTC010000438.1 coordinate 934, forward strand.
AAAAAGAAAAAGATTATATAGTTTCAAGACTGAAGGCACAGATCGCTAGAAACTACTGGAAAAATGAAGGTTGGTTTGGCGTTCTGCTTGGAGCCGATAAACAAGTCACAAAAGCTATTGCTCTTTTCCCAAAAGCTGCGGATATGGTAAAGTAAAATGAAAATATTCATTACCGTAATATTGTTTACGCTGATATTTATTTTTTCGACAGGATTTCTCTCCAATAGGAATATTGAGTCAACTCCTTCTGAAACAGCCTTCTCATTCTCTTCTGAAAAAGAAATGGTTGTAGGCGAAGAAATAGTTTATGTTGTTAAGTATTATTTGCTTAAACTCGGAGAACTTAGATTTAAAGTTGTTTCCAAAGGAAAAGCAAACGGGAAGAATGTTTATAATGCAATAGTTTATATGGACTCATACAATGGAGTTCCTATGGTGGATTTACATCAGACTTATGAAACAAAACTTAACAGTGATTATTACTCTGAATATTTCCGCGGAATTGTTAAAGGAAAAGACTATTCTTCCTTTACTGATTATTATTTTAATTATCCAAAGAAGAATGTCCATGTTAAGAAAGGGAAAGTCAATCCTTATCAGATATGGAATGATACCAACGGTGTCGTCAATAAAATGCTTCAAGATGGGTTATCAATATTCTATTTCGCGAGAATGAATACGGGGAGAAAGCACTCCGTAGATGTACCTTGCATGGTCAATGAAAAACAAGTTAATACCCACATTAATTTTTATGACCAACCTCAAAAGACAAGAATTGAATCTGTTAATTATGACATCTCTTCAGTATATGTTGATGGTAGAACTGACTTTGTAAGCGTATTCGGGCTTACAGGTTTCTTTGACGGATGGTTTACGAATGATGCCGCCGGTATCCCCTTAAAGGCAAATTTAAATGTTTTGATTGGCAAAGCATCAGTAGAATTAATATCATGGAAGCGACCGGGATGGAATCCTCCAAAATACAACTAAACAAGCAAATATTAAATTATGGTGAACTATCACCAAAGATTGACTCGACGGTGTACATTGCACCCGGGGCATTGATAATTGGTGATGTCACTATTGGTAAGGATAGTAGCGTTTGGTACAACACCGTTGTGCGCGGTGATGTCAATTACATTACTATTGGCGAACAGACAAATATTCAAGATGGAACTGTAATTCATGTTACTAACGGGAAGTTCCCAACGCATATAGGTTCAAAGGTAACTATTGGCCATCTTGCATGCTTGCATGGATGTACAATTCATGACCTATGCCTGATTGGAATGAATGCCACTGTACTTGATGGAGCAATTGTTGAAGAAAGGTCTATGGTTGCGGCTGGAACTTTAGTCAGACAAGGCTTTACAGTACCAAGCGGTAAACTAGTTGCAGGTGTTCCAGGTAAAGTTATTCGTGATTTGACAAAAGAAGAATTAGAATTTTTAGAGATATCAGCTCAGAACTATTTAGGTTATGCAGAAAAAACCCGTAATTCAATATCCTAATGAGACTGCTAGTGTTTCCGTTTCGCTGAAAAGGGGAGCGCAAATATCTAGAAAGGATGTTATTAGATTGCTTAATTTCCTTTCAATTGAGTTAAAAGTTGTTCTAGCAGATATTTCGGTTAGCATTGTTTCCAGGAAAATATTATTAGAAATCAATAAAAAGTTCTTGCAACATAACTATGAAACCGATATAATAACATTTAGTTATGGAAATAGTAAAAAAAGGCTTGAAGGAGAATTACTCATATCCTTTGAGGATGCTGTAGAAAATGCAAATAAATACAGCGTTGAGATAAAAAATGAGTTTATAAGATTAATTGTGCATGGAATTCTTCATCTTAATGGGTATTCTGATGCCGATGCAAAATCTAAAAAAACAATGTTTAAGTTACAAGAAACATTGATTAAAAAATTTATTTAATAATTACGATAGAAGTTGAAGCTTAGAGAAAATTATGGCTAAAAATCTTGTGGTGGTCGAATCACCTTCAAAAGCAAAAACAATTAATAAATATTTGGGAAAAGATTACATAGTAGAAGCAACTGTTGGTCACCTGAGGAACTTACCAAAATCAAAATTGGGGGTAGATGTTGAAAACGCTTATCTTCCGCAATTCGTAAATATAAGAGGCAAAGGCGATGTAATTAAGAAAATCAAAAGTCTTGCATCCAAAAGTTCTAATATTTACATAGCAACAGATCCTGACCGTGAAGGCGAAGCAATTGCCTCAGATATTGAAGAGCTTATTCGAGATAGTAAAAAAGGCAAAATATTCCGCGTTCTGTTTAATGAAATCACCAAGAAGGGTATTCTCAAAGGGATGGATAATCCCCGCGAAATAGATGAACATTTAGTTTCGTCTCAACGCGCTCGCAGAGTGATGGACCGTATTATAGGTTATAAGATAAGTCCCTTCCTTTGGAAAAGTATTTATTCAAACACAAATAATTTATCTGCCGGCAGAGTTCAGTCAGTTGCTCTTAGATTAATCTGTGAGAGAGAAGCTGAGATTGATGCTTTTAATACAACCGAATATTGGTCTTTAGTTGGTGAATTTGAAAATTCATCGAAAGATAATTTTCATGCTAAACTTCATTCAATTGACGGTAAA
>CAIWTC010000439.1 GCA_903915485.1 uncultured Ignavibacteriales bacterium
GTATATTTCTCCTATAAATCCCGCTCCCTACGAAGGGAGGTGTTTGTTTATCCGATGAACTATCGCCCTTTTGACGCTTTGGGCCAGCGAGTTTCTCCTGCGAGCTTTGCCAATCAGAAGGCTGGCATTAACTCATGTCTGTGTTCTTAAAATCCTTCTCAGGATAGATTACATTGGTCAATTTGAAAACGGGGTTATGAGCCACCACAAATATACCCGACCTTTACGCATTATCGTTGTGCTAGTTTTTGCAGACGATCATGTTCTTTTTGATGATATAATATTTTTGCATTCAACTTGCCTTGATCATAAATGATAAGCATCTCAGCATTATATACTTGTTCATAGTTAAGCACATTCCAAATTACCACCCCAATCTTTCTTGCAATTGCAATTAATGCTTTTTTTCTGGACTTTCTCATGGCCAGGCGATTGAACTTTTCTTTAAATGATGATCCTTTTGTCCTTATGGCTGCCCAGGCAATTTGTACCAAAACTGCACGAAAAAACCGATTTCCTTTTGTTGTAGCAGTACTTTTGTATTTTCCGGCACTTTCATCGTTTCTTGGACGCAGTCCCGTCCATCCGGAAAATTTTCCACTGTTCTCAAAAGCTTTCATATCGGCTCCCGTTTCAGCTAAGATTATCATTGCCGAGATATCACTGACTCCTGGGATCGTAAGCAACAGCTTCATCTGGTCTTTGTAATGTTCGTTGCACAATACACTCATTTTTGATAAGCACTTACTGGTTTGGCTAACCAACATATCAAATTCTTCCAGAGATTGTTCCAGTATAAAACGGTGATGTGCTGTAATGAATCCTGTTAAGGCTTGCTCAACAACCTCTTTCTTATGTTTGTTCACAATCCGACCGTGTATAGACTCAGCCAACACCTTTGGATTGGTTTCTCCCTGTACTAGCTGTCGTATAACTTTCATTACACTCTTTCCAGATATATTACTGACAAAACTTGTAATGCGAATGCTACACATTTCCATGGTGCGTTCCATCTCGGTCAAAACAGCTGTCTGTCTTTGCTGAAGTTTTACGTATTTGCGACTATACGTGCGCAATTCCCGAATTTCTTGGCAAGGAACCAAACTGCTTCGTAAAAGCCCTTTATGCAACAAAGTGGCAATCCATTGGGCATCCTTTACATCGCTTTTCCTTCCCGGCATTTGTTTGATTAAATAAGGATTCACCAACATTAAGTTAAATCCCATTTCTTCCAGAATATTCCATATTGGTATCCAATACATTCCTGTGCTTTCCATGGCTACTGTATCGACGCCAACAGATTGCATGTCTTCACCCATTGCCCTGATAGAGGGCGTTACCGTAGAATATTCTTTTACAGGTCCATGTTTTTGGCCATCAAAAGTGGCACAAAATATTGTATCTTTGTGTACGTCCAGTCCGCATGCTCGTTTCATAATTTGTAAGATTAATGATTAATGCGCTAAGATAAAGATTGTGCCTCGAGCACGCAAAGCGCCTGAGATCCGGACTGGATTTTTATGCGTCTGTGTGAAAACCACAGGTTTGTAATGTATATTTGAAATCATTGATATTTATGGTCGGAAAATAATGACTCAAAAAACTTTTGCAGATACCAATAGCGTCGAATTGGACATTTCGGCAATTAAACCAGGTATCTACCTGATTAGATACTTGGTTAACTCAAAAGTATTGGGATTAGGAAAATTTATTATCTATTAATTAATTGTAATATTGGATTATGAATAAATCTAATCTATTATCATGCTTGATTGTATTTTTGATTCCTGCAATAGTTTCAAGTCAAAATGAAACTATCAATTTTGAAAATTCACAAATAACTGATCTTTATCTCAAAATTGATACAACACATTATTATAGAAATGATTGGCAAATTGGAGCTCCTCAGAAAAGCATATTCACAACTGCATTTTCTATACCGAATGTAATAGTAACAAATACAATACATCCATATCAATCAAATGATACTTCGGTTTTTGTTGTAAAGAATACAGCAGCGCTTGGGCTCTCCTTTTATGTACCAATATCAAGTCAGGCTGGTGTAAGCGGCTATTACTTTGTCGACACTGATACTGAGAAAGATTATGGATACATCGAGTTTTCACCGAATAACGGTTCAACCTGGATCAATTTTAGTACGGATACCGTTTACTCACCATTTTACACTTTTTACATACAAGGTTCATCCTATAATATTTTTACCGGACATACAGGTAACTGGAACTTTTTCCATATTGAACTTGCCCAACTGGGTCAAATCTTTAATATTCAACAAGGCGACACTGTTTGTTGGCGATTCACCTTTATTAGTGATAGTATTCCTGACAATTTTGACGGACTGATGCTAGATGATTTATCATTTCCGGATATTACAACTGGTATTGATAAGATAGATCTTAACTCTGGGAATATTTGCACTGCACCAAATCCAACTAGAGATGAGATCACAATAACAATCACTAATCCTTCCAAAAGAATATTATATTGTGAGTTTATCAATGAACAAGGAGTAATCGAATTATCGGTACAAGCAATTTCAGAAGCAGGCAAAGCAAAAATGAATATTAAAACACTAAAATCTGGAATATATTTCCTTAAGGTCAGCTCCGACGATATGCTCATTGGTA
>CAIWTC010000440.1 GCA_903915485.1 uncultured Ignavibacteriales bacterium
ATCCTTTGACATTAAAAGTGATTTCATAATAGAAACATCATCAACCGAGACTCCACGAGGTCCATTTTGTTTCATCACTGCATAGCAATCAACAATGTTTAAGTCAGGTCTTCTGTGCAAACCAAAATCAGCAATACACTGATGAAGGTCATTCCGGTGCCATGTTTTCCTATCCCAGACAATTCCCATTAAATTCTTCATTGAGACTGTAAGTTTTGATGAGCCATGATGCTTAAGAACCGGGACATTAATAAAAACATCTGATTCAAGAATCAATTCATGCACTTTCGCGGAAGTTAAAGACTTCGCACCTTTAATAGTAACATTGGAATAGTAATTCTCTGAATTGCCCGGAGCAATTGTACCGCCGGCATCCTTTACAGCCTTTTCTATTCCACTGTTTTGGTAACACTTGTTCCAATTGTCGCAAGTATGGTCAAACACAGAAACAGATTTAGCCCCCGCAGCGAAGCATGATTGAATAATTCTTCCGACAAGTTGCGGATTTGTATTTGCAGCCTTTTCAGGAACAGCATCCCAACCAATATTCGGCTTGATAACAACTTTAGAATTCTTTTTAACAAAAGCGCCCATGCCTCCCATTGCTGCGATAGCTTTATCGAACATTTGTGCAGGTTCACCGTTTTTGACTGCAATCATATCATAAGGTAACGGTGGGGCTTCAGGCAAGTGGCGATAGATATAAGGAAAAACATTGGAGGTAACTCCAGCGGCGGCGGCAATTCCGAGTATTGCTGAACTCTTAAAAAAATCTCTTCTTTTCATTGTGCTACTCGTTTTATAGTGGAATAATCGACTATTAAAAGGAAATATGTATCGGAAAGTAAAATTACTAAAAATATATTTCTTATTCTTTCCCTTTTTGAAATATTTTTGACTAATTATTTTGTAAATAACTAAATATTCGCAATATTTTTTCGATAATATAATTAACCATTAAAAAGAATCTCTTAAATTGTTAATACATTTTTGAGAATTAATTTATGAGCATTGCTTTATACCCCGGAACATTTGATCCGGTAACATACGGTCACATCGATATTCTGAAAAGAACTTGTGACCTATTTGAAAAGATTATTGTAACAGTTGCAATCAATCCTTCGAAGACACCATTGTTTTCCGTTGAAGAACGACTTGGATTTCTTCGGGAAAGTTTGAGCGGTATTAACAATATTGAGATTGCGTGTTTTGATGGGTTAGTTGTTGACTTTGCAAGAAAGTCGGGAGCCGCAGCCATACTTAGAGGATTAAGGGCAATTAGTGATTTTGAGTATGAATTCCAGATGGCATTGATGAATCATAAGCTAGATTCTGAGATACGAACCTTATTTATGATGCCGAATGAGAAATATACTTATTTGAATTCATCAATAATCAGAAACTTAGCCCAATTTCATTCTGATGTTAGCGAGTTTGTACCTCCTTGCGTGCAGACTGCGCTCATAGAAAAATTTTCTACAAAATAAAGTCATTAAATTTTTCTAAAGTTTATTTATTTATTG